>CANGGP010000099.1 GCA_947453445.1 Sphingobacteriaceae bacterium | reverse complement strand
TACGGCCGCGTTCACCCCTAAAAAAATAAAATTTGCCTCATTTAGTCCGTTGATGATTTCAATGGATATACCGAATTTTTCCTTCACCCTTGCAGTTAACCGCCATCCGTTAGTGGCATCGCGAATAGCAGAGGTGGCATAAGCCAATACATGATCGGTTTGTTGCGCTTGAATGTGTTTATGAAAAACTTCAAAAGCATGCAGGGCGCGCTGAAGTGCTTCTTCGCCAATATAGCCATGGTTAATTGAGCCTTCGCCTAATTTTACTGATTCGCGGGTGCTAACCAATTTTCGGTGCATTTTTGAATCAATAATTTCGAGTATCAATAAATTGAAGGTGTTGGTTCCACAGTCTATAATGGCCAATTTCATAAGCTGAACTCTGGGCGTTAATTAAGTGTGATTGATTAATTTTGATAAATATAAGGGTTTTTATTTCCCTTTGTTGGCCCGTTTGATTTTACTATATTTATCAAGGTAATATTACACATGAAACAATTTGTACTTTTCAGTTATTTGCTTGTTCTTTCAATTGTCATGCAAGCACAAAACGTGCAGCCTGCTTATCAAGACGGACGGGTGTATGTAAAGTGTGAAAAATCTTCGCTTAAAAAATACTTAGCCGAAAACCCGCGTAATATCCCTGTGATTAAAATCAGTTTTTTGGAAGAATTGGTTCTAAAATATGGCATACAAAAAGTAAGTCGTCCTTTTTTTCAAGCCAACGACGATGCTGTGTTGCCATATATTTTGCGCATTGAAATTAGCAAACAGAATTTGGTTGATGCTTTTGTTCAAGATTTACAAAAACTGGCATCAGTTGAATACGCCGAAAAAGTGCCTCTGGCCAAAATTGATGCCATTCCGAATGATCCTTTGTTTTTAACACCAGGTGGTGGTAACCACTTAAATCAAATTAATGCACCAAATGCTTGGAATATTTCAACCGGTAATCCAAGTATTACTGTGGCCATTATTGATAATGCCGTGATGTGGACCCACGCTGATTTAATTGCCAATACTTACACCAACACCGGAGAAATTGCGAATAACGGCATCGATGACGACGGCAATGGTTATGTTGATGACCGTAACGGTTTTGATGTGGCAGATTATGATAACAATGCCGTACCAACCAATACCAACATGTCGCACGGCACCCACTGTGCAGGTATTGCTGCTGCCACCACCAACAACGGTATTGGCATTGCCGGCATTGGCTGGAACATTAAGTTTATTCCTGTAAAATGTGAAGTAGACAATGGCAGCACGAGCAATGTAACCTATGGTTTTGAAGGCATCATTTATGCAACAAAAGCCAAAGCAAAAGTGATTTCGATGTCATGGACCAATTTTTCAAATGTGGCTTCTACTACTGAACAATCGGTGATTAATTACGCCTGGAACCGTGGCTGTATTGTGATTGCATGCGCGGGAAATTTCGCCAGTTCTACCCCCTATTATCCGGGTGCATACAACAATGTGTATTGTGTGGCGGCAGTTACCAATTCGGATGTAGCAGCGCCTTATTCAAATTATGGCACATGGGTTGATATTGCTGCGCCCGGTACCACCATCAACAGTACTGTGCCATATTTAGGTTCTGCGCAATACCAACCGCAGTCGGGCACTTCAATGGCCACACCGCTGGTGGCAGGTTTAGCGGGATTGATCTTATCATATGCACCCGACATGACGAGGACAAACGTATTAAATTGCATTTCATCGAGTGCTGCCAATATTTATACACTTAGCGGCAACTCGGCATATGTTTCGGGTAATTTATTAGGCGCCGGAAGGATTGATGCTTATAACGCTTTACTCTGTGCCGCAAGTTATACAGCGCATTTGCCCCAAGCCAATTTTTATGCCTTTCCGCGTTCATCATGCCCCAACACGAACATCCAATTCAGCGATAGTTCAAATTATGCTCCCCTCGCCTACAACTGGGTGTTTCAAGGCGGAAGTCCAGCCACCTCTACCCTTGCCAATCCTGTTGTACAATGGTCAACACCCGGCACTTTTTCGGTATCGTTAACTGTGGGTAATACAACCGGAACCAACAGTATCGTAAAACAATCATACATCAACATTAGTAACCCTAGCAGCTTGAATGTACCATTTCAAGAGGGATTTGAAGCCACTGCTTTTTTACCCGCTGGTTGGACGCCGAATAATATCATGAATGATGAAATTTACTGGCAGCGCAAAAGCGGACTTGGCGCATTTGGCAACAGTACGGCTTGCGCCATGTTCGATAACAGTTCGTTTATTTTTTCAGGCGACCGCGATGAAATGCGCAGTCCACGTTTTAATTTTTCAAATGTATCACAAGTGCATTTAAGATTTGATGTAGCATATGCAAAATATGACGATACTTTTTCTGATAGCCTTGAAGTGAAGATGTCGAATAATTGCGGACAAACGTGGTCAACCATTTATTACCATGGTGGCAGCAGCTTCACCACTTGTCCTGATTACTCCAACGGTACCTTTTTACCAAGCGCCACGCAATGGCGCACCGACAGTGTAGATGTTTCTACTTTGGCGGGACAAGGGGCAGTGATGTTTAGTTTCATCAATCATGGGCATTTTGGGCAACCCATTTATTTGGATAACATCAATTTATTTTTTCCAAGCCCAGCCTTGTCTGTTAATTTTAATTCGGTTGTATGCGCTTCAAGCCCTGTTCAATTTTCGAATACAAGTAGCGGCGCAAGCAATTACAATTGGCAATTTCAAGCAGGCACACCTTCGGTTTCGGCAATCACAAACCCAAGTGTGGTGTTTACGAACAGTGGAAATTACACCCTTTCTTTAAGCGGTGTGAATGGTCCGGCACAAGCCGTTACAACGCGAACGGTGAATGTGGTAAATGCGGGCAATATGGTGAACTCGTATTCAATTACCAATGCCAGTTGTATCACCTGTACGGATGGTGCCATTCAAGTGCTGACGAATGGGCCAAGCAGTTTTTATACTTTTAGTTGGACACCGAATGTTAGCAATACTGCCAGTGCAGGTAATTTGAGTCAAGGGCAATATACAGTGCAGGTTGGATTAAGTTCGGTATGCACAAGCGGCAGTGTGTTAACAGTTAGTTTTCCGGATGGCATCAATGCTGTTGAATCAAATGGTTTCAGTTTTAATGTGTATCCTAATCCGGCCAAGGATGTTATTTATATTCAGTCATCACTCGCAACTTTTGATATTCGGGTAACGAATGTGATGGGTGAAATTATTTATGAAAGCAACAACTGCAGGTCGATGATGCAATTCAACACTGACCAATTTAGCAAAGGCATTTATTTTATAGAATTAACAAACAAACAAAAAACAAGTAGAAAAAAAGTCATCATTAAAGAATAAACAATGAAACAATTTTACAATTTCAGAATGTGTCAAAAATTTGCGGTATTGCTATGTGCTAGTATCCTCTTTTTTTCGCCACAATTAAAATCACAATCGGTTCAAAACCCTAACAATCCAAATAATTTGCCTTACATCCCAAACCGTGGATGCAGTAGCGGCATTTTACCGCAACAGTTTGAAACATGGGTGCAAAGTATTACACCACAAAGTGGAAGATTGGGTGGTGGTCAAACGCAATCGATTTATAACATTCCTGTGGTGGTGCACGTTATTCATAACAATGAGGCGCTAAACTCAATCAGTTCCACTACCGGCGGTAATTTAAATGCAGCCCAAATTCAAGATCAAATTAATATTTTGAATAAAGATTTTAATGGTATGAATGCCGATACAAGTTTGATTCCAAGTGCATTTAAACCGTTTCAGGGTAAATTTCAAATTAATTTTTGTTTGGCAGTTGTAAATCCAACAGGCGGTATAATGGCCGAACCCGGCATTGACCGTATTAATAGAAGCTCATCGCCTTATAATTTTTCGGCACCACCATATTCGATGACCTATATCGATGCGACCATAAAACCTGCCACCATTTGGAACACCAGCAAGTACATGAACATGTGGGTTTGTGGCATTAGTGGCGGTATTTTAGGTTACGCTACATTTCCTAATCCCGGCACATCAGGACTCTCGGGTTTAAGTGCTCCATATGGTTCAACCACAACTGATGGTTTGGTGATGTTAAATACAGCCTTTGGTAGTGTTGGAACTGCATCAGCCGGTGCCCCTTATAACAAGGGAAGAACAGCCACCCACGAAATTGGCCATTGGTTAGGCTTAAGACATATTTGGGGAGATAACGGACAGTGCGGTGCAACAGATTATTGCAATGATACACCGCCTCAAAAAGGTGGCACGGCGTCACCTGCCGGTTGTAATTATGGCTGTCCTACTTATCCATTTCAAGCCAACACATGCACCATCACAGGGCAATCGAACACCAATGGTGATATGTTTATGAATTTTATGGATTACACCAACGATGCATGTATGTATATGTTTACAAACGATCAAAAAACGAGGGCGCAATTAATTATGACGAATTCACCGATGCGATTGGGATTGCTGACATCAACGGTTTGCAACGCACCAACCACAGTGAACGACATTGGCATTTTGTATGTGAGTAGTCCAACCTTTTCACAAAGTATTACTTGCTCTACATCCATCAACCCAAGTGTGATGTTGTATAATTACGGCACCAACACGATTACTTCAGCCACTTTTAGTTATAATGTAAGTGGGGTTGGTACGCAAACAACACCATGGACAGGTGTGATTGCACCGAGTAGTTCGTTGATGGTTGGTTTACCAAGTGTAACCGGTATCAGCAGCGGCAACAAGGTTTACAACATTGGTATTTATTCGCCCAATGGCACCACTGATCCGAATATGAATAACAATGTAAGTAATCAGCCTTTTACATTATCGGGGCAAATGTCGTTAACGGCGAGTTCGAATGCCACGATTTGTTCAGGAAATTCGGTGACGCTCACTGCTAGCGGGGCAACCAATTACACTTGGTTACCAATTAATACCACGGGTAGTTTAACCGTGGTGAGTCCGAGCGTTACAACCAATTACACAGTTTATGCCAGCAACAGTGTTTGTGCCACTTCTACAGTTGTAAATGTAACGGTTGGCGGGTTGTTGACACTTTCTGTAAGTGCAAATCAAACAATTTGTGCCGGCACTTCACTCACTTTACAAGCCAACGGCGCCACAAGTTACAGTTGGAATACCGGTGTATTGAGCAATGCGATTAATATTTCACCAAGTGTTACAACGGTTTATACGGTAACAGGTTATAGCGGTGCTTGTTTTGACACTAAAACGATCAGTGTAACGATTGGCACATTGCCGATTAGCATCAGTAGTTTATCACTTTGTACCGGTGCTAGTGGTACTTTAACTGCCACAGGGGCCAGTAACTATACATGGAGCAACGCATCTAATGGTCAATCCATTGTTGTGAATCCAAGTGTAAGTGCCTCATACAGTGTTATCGGATCGAACGGAACCTGTACAGGAACTGCTGTTCAGTTTGTAACTGTAGCGCCTTTGCCTGTTATTACAGCGAGTAACAGTGCCATTTGTCAAGGCATGAGTTTGGTGTTTAACCCAAGTGGTGCCTGTTCATACACCTATTCGTCGGGCTCTAATACGGTAACGCCAAGTGCAACCAGTTCATACACGATCTTTGGTACCAGTTGTTCTTCAGGCTGTGTTGGTTCATCCGTTGTAAATGTAACGGTAAATCCATCGCCTACAATCACAGCCATTGCTTCAAATGCTTCAGTTTGTATTGGTAATCCTGTAACCTTATCGGTAAGCTCAGTTGGAAATGCAGCCAGCACTTATACATGGTTTAACGGCTCGAACAGCACCAGTATTACCTTAACACCAAGTGTAAGCGGCACATATTCAGTTGCAGGTACAGGCATTGGATGTACAAGCACTAACACTATATCGGTTGGTGTAAATCCTTTGCCGGTGATTAGTGTTTCGAACTACACCATTTGTAGTGGCGGCAGCGCAACACTCACACCAAGCGGAGCAGTGTCGTATTCTTGGAGTACAGGCTCAAATTTAAATTCAATTGTGGTAACGCCAAGTGCGAATACCATTTATACGGTGACGGGTGCGAACGCCAATAACTGCGTGAATTCGAATACCGTTAGTGTAAGTATCGGCAGTTCATTATCAGTATTGATTAATGCCCCAACCGGTGTTTGCACCGGAAATTCAGCCACTTTAATCGCCAGCGGCGCCAATTCATATACTTGGAGTAACAGTGCAAATACAACATCAATCATTGTTAACCCAACAAGTACAGGTACTTATTCAGTAATTGGTGCAAGCGGAACATGCACAGGCTCGGCTGTTCAAACTATTTCGGTGAGCGCAGCTCCGGTGATTACTATTGGTTCGGCTCCATCGCTTACTATTTGTCCGGGTTCAAATGCCACATTAACCGCCTCAGGTGCGGGCAATTTTAGTTGGAGCTCAGGCGGAAGCGGATCATCAATTGTTGTGAGCCCAAGCGTGAATACCATTTATACAGTTACCGGCAGCAATAATGGCTGCAGCAGTTCGGCTAGTGTGAGCATTAATACAGGTGGTGCATCAATTAACTTAACAGTGAATGCAAGCGCTAACAGTATCTGTGCAGGAAGTCAAGCAACGCTCTATGTTATTGGTGCAAGCACCTATTCATGGAGCACCGGTGCAACCTCATTTTCAATCGTTGTAACACCAACAGCAACGAGCATTTATACTGTAACTGGAAACAACGGTTCTTGCCAAGGTGTAGCCACCAAAACTTTGAACGTGATTCCTGCAAGTGCCATTAACGTTAATGCTTCGCCATCATTTACTGTTTGTTTAGGCAAATCAGTTGTATTAACAGCTTCAGGTTCATTTAGCAATTACACTTGGTCGAATTCGAGTGTTACAGGTAATTCAATCAGCATTACGCCAACAACTACAGCTTCATATACAGTGTCGGCGGGAAGCGCTACTGCTACTTGCCCATCATTGAACATTTTTAGTGTAGTGGTGAATCCAAATCCTTTGAGTTCATTAAGCGTTACCAATGCTTCATGCGGTAATAGTTGCAATGGGCAATTAAATGCCTTCAGCAATGGTGGCACAAGTCCTTATACCTATAGTTTATCTGGCTCAACATGCAGCAGCATTCCATGTATCAATTTATGTGCTGGATTGTATACACTTAACACCATTGATAATGCCGGTTGTAGAAGCTTTAATATTTTCTCAATCACCAATACACAAAACACCATGATCGCAAACATTACTGCAACGCATGCCACTTGTGGCACTTGCGCCGATGGTGTATTGTCGGTTATTCCAAGTGGTGGTAATGCACCTTATACTTATTTATGGGCGCCAATTGGTGGCAACGCGTCGACTGCCAGTGGTTTATCAACAGGCTGCTATACGGTAACCGTTACCGATGCGGGTGGTTGTTCAACAAAATCGTGGGATTGTGTAGGCATTGCCACAGGTATTAACGGAAAAGTTTTAATGGCAAATGATTTGCAATTGTTCCCTAACCCAACCAAAGGTTTGTTAAACATTCAATTGAGTGGCTTCACTTTTAACTATGCCTTGTATAGTAGCATCGGACAATTAATTGCCATTGAAAAAAATGTAAACAACGCCACCGCCATTCATTTAGACAATTTGGCAAAAGGCATTTACATTGTTGAAATAAGCGTTGGTGATGCCGTGGTTCGCAAGAAAATTGTGAAAGAATAAAATTGCACCAAAAATTTAAAAAGGGCAGTGATGATGAATCATTGCCCTTTTTTTGTGTACACAAAGCCAATACGAAATTCTAAAAATACCGGCAGAATGCTGCGGCTCAAAGACAGGTTGCGCTAGGGACTGAATGGAGGCCGGCGCGCCGCAAAAGGCCAAAATTTGTTGGCAGCGGCGGCGACCAAAGGAAGCCCCTGCATGCCTACAAATTTGGGCTTTTGCAAGTGCCGCCGGAAGGAAGGCCCGGCACTATGAAGCAAATAAAGTGGTGTTGAAGAAGCTATTTTGCTTCATAGGGCAGCGCCCACATCAAGAAAATTAATATTTAAAAACTGAATTTAATCAAGCAGATTCTAAATCTTTTATGAAGCTGAAGTCTTGATCATGCATACACTTAAAATGTTGCAAAGGACATTTTTTGTGACCCAATTTAGAACAAGGTCGGCATGGTAAATTTTTTACTTGCAAAATTTGGTTGGAAGGATTTGGCATATAAGGCGACATACCAAATTCGGGAATGGTGTTGCCCCACACAGAAATTATTTTTTTATTGAATGCTGAGGCGATGTGCATTAAACCGGTATCGGAACTAATCACCCATTCGGCTTGTTGAATCACAGATGCACTTTGGTTGAGACTTAATATTCCACACTGATTCACAAGATTTGGATTCAACTTCATTAATTCTGCTGCGATGGAGGCATCGGATTTGCCGCCCAATAGCACAATTGGCAAGGTTGCATTTTGGCAAATTTGATTTAACTGCGCAAGTGGAATTTGTTTGGTAAAGTATGAACCGCCAATCACCAAAGCAATAAACTTTGTGTTGGCATTTTGAAAAATCGTTGAAAGCGATACCCTATCTGATTCAGTGATAAAATAGTCGAGGCCTTTGCCATCGGGCATTACGTTCAATTTTTTTAGGGCTTCAAAATAACGGTCAACAATGTGTTGCTTGGGCAGAACATTTATTTTTTTAAAATTAACTGCTAGAAATTTTTGAACATTGAGTTTCGGGAAATGGAAAGCTTTGATGCCCAATTTGCGGATTAAACGGTGGCTGCGCAGGTTGTTGTGTAAATCGATGATTAAATCATAGTTCTCGTTTTGAAGACTGCTGTATAATTCATCGATATCTGCTTTGAAAGTGTAAAGTTTATCGAGATAAGGATTGTGCTGCAAGGTATCGGCAAAGCTTTGTTTACAAACAAAATGCAATTGCACAGTCTTTCGTTGATTCTTTAAGGCGCGAATAAGGGGTGTTGTGAGCACAATATCGCCAATGGAGCTAAAGCGAAGAATGAGTATTTTTTTATATCCGGAATTAAGCATTTCGTTTTGCCAAGGCTTTATCGTTCCATTTTTTTAAGTACGAATTTAGGAATATCGCCATTAAAATTATCAACACACCAATATAAAAGCTGGGTTTAACCTCATTATTTTCATGAAAAAACAAGATGGCCCAAATGATGCCATACACTGTTTCCAAATTAACGGTTAGCACGATGGTATACGGACTAATGTGCTTTGCCAAATCCACCGCTTTGATAAAAGGGAAAACAGTACAAACCAAGCTTAATAATAGTAAACCAATGATGGAAGCCTGATCGAGATGAAAAAATAATTGATTAAAACTTTGGTTGTAAAATAACACACAAGTTAGGCCAATAAAGGCTGCCGACAACTCATAAAAACTGATGATTCCCGGTTTTAATTGGTGAGATAAAATACCATTAAACACACCAAATAGTGAGGAAGTAAAGGCAGCTAAAATTCCTAATAGAATTCCTAACCAATATTTAGTTTCAATCGAAAAAATCATGGCAATGGCTGCTATGATTACGAAGCCGATGACAACTTCATAAAGTCTGATTCTTCTTTTAAATAAAATTGGTTCAATGATGGAGCTAAACAAAGTACCCGTGCTAAAGGCCACCATGGTTACGCTTACGTTCGACACCTTAATAGCGCCATAAAATGCCAGCCAATGAATCATGATAATGATACCAATGCCACTTAATTGCCAAAATTGTTTTTTTGATACTTTAAATTGATGCTTGGTGATTTTTAAATATGCCAACATCACAACAAGCGTTATAAGGATACGATACCACACCAAAGCCCATGCATCAACGGTAATGTATCGTCCTAAAATGGGGGAAAAGCCCCAAATAAACACAATTAAATGCAAGAGGAGAAAGTG
>CANGGP010000098.1 GCA_947453445.1 Sphingobacteriaceae bacterium | reverse complement strand
TTTAAATGTTAAAGGGTAATTCGAATGGGCTTCAATTTTATTTGAATAACCTTTTTTGCTCCCCAATTTTACCGGTACTTTGTGCAAAGCTGCAATTTGTGAGGCCACATACTCAATGGTCACCCAATTGTGGTTGGTTATATCCACACGTGTAGCGCCTGCATCGCGTATCGATACCATGTTCTCCACACAATCATCCATAAAAATAAACTGACGTTGTTCTTGTCCGTCGGTAAGCAATTCAATTTTCTTTTTGGTGAGGGCCTGAATGATTAAATCAGGAATAACATGTGATTTTTCACCCGGTTCTTCCCAACCATACACATTCCAAAAACGGCAAATCTGACCGTTTAAAATGCGGGTCCATTCTTCACCCAATAATTTGGTAACACCGTAAGGCGTGTCGGCAGCAGCCAATTGCGACGAAGCAAACATGAATGGCAATTTACTGTCTTCTAAAAATTGAAATACTTTTTCGCAGATGATGGTGTTTTTTTTGATGATGTCCATCAAATATTTTTCGTTGCTCAAGTATTTGGCGCCGCCTACTTCCCAAGCCAAAAACCAAACAAAGTCAACATGGTTATATGCCGTTAAATCATCTTTGGTAATGTCAAAACCTTCTTTTAAATCGAGGGATATGGCTTCTTCGCCAATTTTTTGGAGGTACTTCACCAATGCTTTGCCAATGGTGCCGCCACCGCCTAAGACTAAATTTTTTCTAGTTGCCATATTCTTTCGCTTAATTGTTTAAAGTTGTGATTTTGAAATCCCCATGAATCCGGATTTTGATAAGGGATGTTGTTGAAGGCGTGAGAGCCATGTGTGGCATTGTTACCGTGCACAATCGACTCCGGATGATCGAGGTGAAAGTGTGTACCCAATACCATGGGTTTTAAGCCCATGTGTAACAATTGGTTCATGCCGTTGGTGTCAACGCCGGCGCGCACATTGGTAAGACGTTCGTCGTAACCGCTTGCTTTTAGCCAATTGTTTTTGTGTGTAAAAATAAAATTACCTACTACCGAGCCCATGTCGGGCGGAGCAGGAAAAACAACGGTATGCGTGTACTTGTTATTTAAATGCGCATCGGTAATGGCTTGACCATCCCACTTAAAACTTACGTAGTTGGTGCCGTAAACATAGCCACTACTTAATTTGTTTAAGTTTTTTTTCACATCGTTGCCAATTAAACAATCGGCATTAATCATCAACAACCATTTGCCTGAAGCTTTGCGCATGCCAATGTTCTTGGCAAAGTACTCCATTACGGGCATTTTGGGATTGTTGTTTATTTGGCTGTGTACCGCATTGGTAACGGTGTAACATTTGGCAGTTGGATATCGCTTCTCAATCCAATCACAATCGCTGTCTTTTTCGGCAATGCGGTTCCATTCAACATAAATTAATTCGGCACCGGGCAATTGTTTGAGGTTCCAATCCATGGTGGTTTTTAAGCGGAGTGAGAAATCGCCGCCATAATTGTCGTTTCTGCCTACTACTATAATTGAAATGTCTTCGGGACGGATCGATTGGTTTTTTTTAGAGAAAAAGAATTTTACACGCCAGAACAGGCGTTGTAGAATGAATGAAATTTTGGTAAGATAATACGCCATAAAGCCTCTATAAAGCTAAGAAATAGCGGGGCAATATCAAAGAATCGGCAATAAAATTATCAGGGTTTGATTGTGGAATACAGACGAAAAAGATTTGTTGCGGTTAATTATTTTTGCTTGTATTATTTTTTAAACGGCCAATACTTGCTTAAACGTCTCGTAAGCATAAAACGCACAAAAGCCGCTTTGTTAAAGGGAATTGGATTGTTTAAAGCGGCATTGTATTGGCAGTATCGGTTGGCAAAGTGCAAGATGTTAGTAAAACTTTCGCCTTGATCGATTAAAAAGCCGGCAACAATTTTGAGGTGCAGGGCATTTGGGGCGTAATGTTGATTAAAATCATCTCGACAGGCCTTCATGCCTTTTTGAAAATAACACTTTAGGCAGGCCATCACATCAGTTTCTGTATATGCAATCATTTCAACCACATGGCTGTTATCGATACCATGAACTGAAAAGTCGAAATTTAGACCTGCGTAAATGCCTGCTTCTCTATTCAGTAATTGCAAGGTGTTGAGTTGTTTGGCCTCTTGCGAAGTGCAGATCCAAGTAATGCCGCTGCTGCAACCTATCAAAAAACTGCAGTATTTGCTTAGCGCAGCATTTTCTCTAAAACTTAAGCCACTGGCATCAATAATTCGGGCATCGCCTGTTTCAATGGGGGCAGGGGTAGAGAGAATAAAACAGGTGGAGGGAAATTGGTTAAGACTTTGCTTGGCAATGCTCAAAGCGAAATTAACGTTCACCAGCGATTGTCCGCTACTCGGGGCGCACTCGAACAAAATCACTTCCTTGTAATTTTGCAATTGGTGTTTTTCGGCAAAAAATTTCACATTGTTTTTTTCCCCTTCGCTTAAAACAACAATCGGCTGTACGGGAACCGTTATCTTGCCGGGGTAGGCAGCCAATGTTGTGGCCCTAATGGTGCCGGTGAAGCGTATCCAGTTTTTTTGAGGTATCTGCGAAAAAACAATTTCATCAAATTCACCGCTTGTTTTTTTAGCAGCGATGCTCTCTCTGAATTTTTTATCGAAAGCGGGGTCGTAATAAGCTGTTCCGGCAGGAAGGTCGATTTCTAAAATTTGGTCGACATATGGGTTTAAGTGTAAAATGGATGCAAACCGTTTGGCAATGGCCCAGGTAACATGATTGTTGGGATTGTCATTTTTGATTTGTCGGGCTATGGCCGTGGCATACAAACAATCGCCAAAGGATGCCAATTGAACAATCAAAAATTTTTTCATGCGGCCTTATTTTATTTCGATGGCTCTTTTTAAGGTATTGTCAATTTCATCAATACACTTGGTGCGCTGTAAATTTAATACCGCCAACTGTTTCACCACTTTGTCTTTTTCAGGCACAGGCACTTTTTCAAACTCATATACCTTTTCTTGTTCATGCCATAATAAACAATTTACTTCGGCTAATTTACTTACGATGTCGCCAATAGAGCCTTTCACCTCGGCTACCTCATTGCCTTCTTGTTTAAATACTTTATTGGCAGAAAAGGTGAGTTTATTCGCGGGAATTTTTCCGCTAAGGGCATCGTTTAAATAGCTGTCGATTTCTTCTTTTAAATTTGTTTCCTGAACAGCCAATGAATTTAGGCGGTTTTGGTCTTCTGAATGGTATTGTTTTAATTTTACGATGGTGAGCTTATCGCAAAGTGAGCCCAATGTTTCTGCCATAATTATTGTTTAAAATTTAACATCATGTTCGCGAGTGCTATTACATCCACTTCTGCTTGCCAGCCAAGTTTGTGTATAAGGGTCGGATTAGAGACTAAGATATTGTATTCTGCTTTAAAATTGGAATTAATTTGAACGCGATCTTGCCACTTTATTTTTAAGGGTTCAAAACACAAATCCAACCAATGGGCAATGCTGTATGCTTTTCCGCTGCCTATCACACATTCAAACACTTGGTCGTTTTGCACCAAAGTAAAAATGGCCTTGGCCACATCACCGGCAAAGGTGAATTCTTTTTGTACTTCTATATTTCCCAATTCCAAAATTTCTTTACTGCCTGCAGCCATGCGTTTGGCAGCTTGCACAATTTTTTGGTTCACGTGTCTTTCACTGCGCAATGGACTATCATGGTTAAAGAAATAACCAAAGTAAACTTGCAAACCTAAGCTGCGGTAATATCGTGCAGCGTATAAAGATTGGATGCGTGAAATACAATAAGTGCTCGAAGCATCCAATGAATCATTTTCTGAAATGGGTAAACCCTTGTTTACAAATTGCAAACCGCTTCCTGCCAAAAACACTTTGGTGGATTTGCTGTGTTGTAACACTGCTTCTAAAATATTGAGACTACCTGTTGCAATTGTTTGGTGGTTTTCGAAAAGGGCATCGTGACGTGTTGTTGAATTTGCCGCCAGATGAAAAATATAATCGGGTTTTTCGTTTTTAATCAACTCATTCACAAAAGTTGTTTGCCCCACATCGCCGCTTAGCCATGGGCCTGATGTACGTGAAACACCAATACATTCAATGTTGTTTTCTTGCAATACTTTTTTAAGGTAAAAACCGTCTTGTCCGCTTATGCCAAAAATAATTGCCTTCATGGATTAAACAATTTGTTGAAACCATTCCTTGTGCACAAAAATGGTGTTGATGTAAGTATCGGCGTAAACAAAATAACCTTTCTCAAGCATCAATTTTTCGATGCGTGTATCTTTGGGTTTAATGTGGTTTTCACTGTAAGTGCAGGTTTCGGCACAAATTACAGGAATGGGATGTGTTACTGTATCGAGACTTTTTAATACCTCTAAATCCAAACCTTCGATGTCGATGGATAAAAAATCGGGACAAGATTTAAAATGTGTCTTGATGATTTGGTTAATGTTTTGCAAAGGCACCTTAATGGTTTGCATCAATTGATAGGCCCCGCTTTTAATACGACTTTCGGCTTCTTCTTTATTAAAGGTGCTAATGGCAGGTAAATTAAACACGTAGAAATCAGCTTCAGTGGCGCCATCCAAACCAACACCAATGTTTAATATTGTATCATTCGGACGTTGTGTTTTGATGTTTTGAATCAGTGAAGGATCAGCTTCCACCAATACACCCTTACCGCCTTTGAGGTAAAATTTAAAAGTATTATTGCCATGCACCGGCATAAAAACGCCTAACTCAAGATAGCTTGGTTGATGCATGTTTTTGCCTTGGAATAAAAAATCAATCACAGCATCTTCACCGGCCTGAGAGAATGAAGGATTGTATGCTTCAGGCGGCTTAACGATTTTAAAAACCGTTTTTTTGATTGTGTTTTTGAGTGCTTGTAACATTAAATAATTTCTATTTCCGGTAAAGGGAAAATAAATTTTCCGCCGTTTTTCATGAATTCTTTTTCGCGTTCCAAAATGTTGTGTTTAAAGTGCCAAGGCATTACCAAAAAATAATCCGGCTTCATGGCTCTGGCATCTTTTTCGGAGATAATTGGAATATTTGTTCCGGGTGTAAAACAACCAAATTTTTGTGGATTCACTTCGGCAATATACGGTATTTCGTTAACCGTTAGTCCGCAAAACTGCAACAATACATTGCCTTTGGTAGAAGCGCCGTAACCGAATATTTTTTTACCGTCGTTGTTTAAGGATGAAATCAAATCTTTAAGATTGTTGCGGTGTTTAAATACACGCTCTTCAAAATCACGGTAAGGTTTTGGTGTTTCCAATCCCATGTCGCTTTCTTGTTTCAACATCCATTGGATAATTGGATTGTTTGATTTGTAGTCGGCATTTTTTTTGCAGGCGGTTACAGCAAAACTGCCGCCATTCACCGAGTTCATTTGCACGTCAATCACACGTAAGTTGTTTTTTTCGAGCAATTCCTTCACCACTTTAAACGAATAAAATTCGAGGTGTTCGTGGCATATGGTATCGTACGAATTGGTGCGGAGCATCGAAGGCATATAACTTTGTTCAAAATGCCAAATACCTTGTTCATCGAGGATGGATTCAATGTCGCGCACAAAATCCATTGGTGATTCTAAATCATAGAACATGGCAATGGAAGTAATGATTTTTGCTTTTCTATCTTGAAAGTGTTTTTTGTAAGTAGCTGCCGAAAAGAAATCGGGGATTAAAGAAATTTCGTTGGTGTAAAATTCCGAAAACTTTGTGCCGGTAGGATCAATGCCCACCTTTTTGGCTTTGTTGGTATAAGCTTTAAGTGACGTGGCATCGTTGCTGCCAATGTCGATGATTAAATCTGAATCATTCACTTTGGCTAATTTTTCGAGGGTTTGCATCTTGTGCGTAAGGTGATCAACCATAGATTGGTTAAGACCTGAGCGGTAACCGTAATTATCGCCATACATTTCATCTAAGCTGTATGATTGTTTTAATTGCAATAAGCCACTGTCGGGGCACCACACTAGGTCGAGTGGACCTTTGGTAATTTTTTCATCGGTGCTTTTAGGAAACACACCTGTAAGATATTGTTCGCCCAAGGAGAGTACCTTAATAAGGTTGGTGCTACCACTGATTCTGCATTTTGAAATTTCGCTGAATGAATTTTCCATTGATAAAATTCTAAGTTATTTTGGAAGGATTAAATAGTTGTGACCATTTATGACCCTCTCAAATTTATAATTGATGCTTGCTACAAAATCAACATATTGTTGAAAATTCATTTTGAATTTTTCTTCGTAATGATACTCATATTCAAAAATGATTGGCATTTGGTTTTTATTAATTGTTGCAATTGCACCTTGCATTGCTTGAAGGTCACCACCTTGAATGTCAATTTTCATAAAACTTATCTTCTCAGTGATGTTTAAACTATCGATTGTGAGCGATTTCACCTTTCTGCCGTTGGTAGCAGTATAATCAATACCGTATGAACCATAAGTTTGAAATTCAACAAAATCTTGTTCAGGAAAAAGCAAAATTTCATCAGCTTTATTATGCACTGCGCCAAACGTTGGGATAACATTCTTACAATTATTAGCGGCTATATTTTTTTTCAGCACATCAAATACAAAATCATCCGCATCAAATGCAAAAACTTTCCCTTGTTCACCTACATGTTTCGAAAAAAGAACTGTCATTTGACCAAAGTTAGAACCTACATCGAGGATTGCGGTACCTGGTTGAATGTATTTTTTAGCTATATCGACAACTTCTTTTTCAAACACCTCGTTATTAATCATTGCTTGGGCGACCACATCAGATTTGGCTTCGGTAGGAAGGTAAAAATTTCCCGTTTTGGTTTCGTATAATGTCAAATCCTTGGACTTGATAGTTTTATTTGCCTTTGTGACTTTAACAAAGTCATATCCGAAAAAAAGCACTATACTCCTTATTAATTTTTTCATTTTGTCTCAATATTCAAAATTTCATAGTTAGCAAAAACATTTCCATAATTAGAACCAGTATATCGCGCAAAATCAGAACCGGTTTCAATAATTGAAAAATCCAAAACATCATCCTGTAAATCGTAATTGGTAATGCCCGGGTTATTGATACAAATAACCCAAGAAAATGAATTTGGGGTAAGAAAACCTGCAGGTATTTTAATAACAAGTTCAATTAAGTTGTCATTTTTATAATATTTATCTAATCTTTCATGAATTGTGAATACCGGATTTTTGTTACGATCGATTAGGCGCATGGCCAATTCAAAATTTTTATTCAGTTCAGTAAGGTGCATTGTAACATTTATATATATGTTGTCGTTGTAACCATATTCATTTGTAGGTAATTTATCATCATTACCCATAAAAACATGTACAAAATGATTCTCATCCTTATGGACTTCTTTTTTAATAATTGAAGTTGTGGCCTCGTTGTTTTTTAAATAAGTTTGAATTACTTTTTCAGTACTGTCGGACAAGAGCAATTGGCCTTGTGAAAGGAAAATACTTTTACTGCACAATTGAGAAATCGCCCCCATATTGTGACTTACAAATAAAACGGTACGGCCTTCATTGGCGCTGACATCCTTCATTTTTCCAAGACACTTCTTCTGAAATTCAGCATCTCCAACAGCCAACACTTCATCAATAATTAAAATTTCGGGCTCTAAAAAGGCCGCCACAGCAAAAGCCAAACGCAATTGCATGCCGCTACTATAATGTTTAAGAGGGGTATCAATGAATTTTTGAACACCGGCGAAGTCTACAATTTCATCGAATTTTTTTACAATGTCCGCGCGTTTCATGCCCAATATGGAACCGTTCATGAAAATATTTTCACGTCCGCTCAACTCAAGATGAAAGCCGGTACCAACTTCTAAAAGGCTGGCAATGCGACCTCTCGAAATAATGCTGCCGCTGGTAGGCGGCGTAATTTTACTGAGTACTTTAAGGAGCGTTGATTTTCCTGCCCCATTTTTACCAATAATGCCCACCGAATCGCCGGGATTAACTGTAAAATTGATGTCTTTTAAAGCCCAAAAGTCTTCTTTTTTGGCAGAAGGTTTTAAAAAGGAAAAAAATGCTTCACGTAAACTTAAGTAAGGCTGAACATTACCGTGAATGCGGTATTTCTTGCTCAGATCTTTTATTTCTAAAATAGGTTTCAAACAGTGTAAATATACGAAAAGGCATCGGAAATGGGTAATTTCTGGTGATATATCAGTTTTAGCTGATTATAGATTGCAGGTTAAAGATTGCAGATTCCAGATTAAAGATTCTGGATTTAATCTGGTGATTTAGATCATTCAACATTTATCATTCAACATTTCTCATTCCCTTTATCTTTCTTGCATTTTCAAAAATTCTTCAAGTTGTTTCGCGAATTGCGGGTAGGCAAATGATTTACTCAAATCGCTGAATTTATTTTTTTCAGCGCATTTAAAATACAATATTTTGCAGGCTTGAAATCGCTCACGGTCGTGGGTGTAGGTTTCTAAAATTCTGCTGATTTGATCCACCGAAAAACAGAAATTAAAATAATTTTTTTTCAATAAGTCTATACGATAACTGTCGTTTCCGGCATCGGCTTGTTTTTTAATAAAGGCCCCAATGAAACTTTCTTCGCTAACTTGCGTGCAGTTAATGGCATAAATCGATTGGTAATCGCCGGCATGGTTTAAAAAGTTGCGCATATCCTTCACTGCGCCTTCGTATTTAAAAGATTGTAAGAGCCCGTACTTGCCGCTACTGTCAACCAAATTAAAATAAGCCAATTTGGCCACCACCAATTTGTCGAATTCAGCATCGAGGTAAGCCAATATTTTTTTTACTTGCAACATGTTCAAACAATTGTTCTTGCAAATTTCTTGGGCATAATATAAACGATCGTCGGGCTTGCTGCTTTTGCCCATTAATTGGTTCAAATAATTTAGATAGCTTTCGGGCATGGCGGCAACACAATGACCTTTGGTCGGCAGGTTATTAAAAAATTCAATCTGCTCATTTTTTATTTGATATAAATGTTCTGCCATTTTTTTGGCTAGCATGGCCAATGAATCGCTGATGGGTTTTTTAGGCACAATGGGTGCGTTTCGATCTGTTATTTCAAGTATATCGTTAAACACCAATTTACACTGGTTGTTTTTGCGTATCACAAAATAATTGTACTCTTTGTGTTGGTCGTGTTTACCTTGGTTTAAAAGGTAAATTGTTTGGTTGCAGTTTTGTTTGTTTTCGAATAAAATGCCCAATTGCAATGTGTCACTGCCAATGTTTTCAATCAGCACTTCTGCCTCGGGCAAAGAGTTGGCGCTTTTTTTATTCACACTCACCTGAATGGGTTCGCCATTGGCAGACAATAATCGGAGATTGTTTTGTGCTTTGCTTGTTGAATATGCCGAGGCAATTACCATCAAGACTATCATCATTTTACGAATGTTCTGCATGGGGATGAAAATGGTTAAATATTAATTTGGCTTTTGATTCGCCAATCACGCTGCTCAATTCTTCCAAGTTGGCTTCTTTGATGTGCTTTACACTTTTTAAAGCAATCAATATTTTTTCGGCTGTTTTGTCGCTGATGCCTTTAATGTCGTTGAGCTCGGTTTTAAAAGTTTCGCGGCTGCGTTTGTTGCGGTGATGCGTAATGCCGAAGCGGTGGGCTTCATCGCGTATGTGTTGAATAATGGTGAGGCTTTCACTGCGTTTATCCAAATACAAGGGAAGCGGATCACCCGGAAAATAAATTTCTTCCAAACGTTTGGCAATACCAATCACAGCCACTTTGCCCATCAGTCCGAGTTTTTTCAAACTCTCTACGGCCGCGCCCAATTGTCCTTTGCCACCATCAATTACAATTAGCTGTGGCATCTCGAGTTTTTCTTCAATTACCTTCGAGTAGCGTCGGTATATCACTTCCTCCATGGTTTTAAAATCATCAGGACCTTCAACCGTTTTTACATTATAATGACGGTATTCTTTTTTGGCAGGTTTACCGTCGATAAATACCGGCATGGC
>CANGGP010000097.1 GCA_947453445.1 Sphingobacteriaceae bacterium | reverse complement strand
GGATCAGGACCAAAACCTGTGGAGTAAAGATCTTAAGCATACAATTTAGTAAGTCTAAACAAGAAGAAATTTACATCTGTAACACCTCTGTGTTGGGATCTGAAGGCTTTGATTTTTGCATTTAAAGATTCAGCAGAAGCGTTTGTACTTTTGTTGTCAAAGTAATTTAGGATCTTCTTGTAGTTTAATTCTATTGTTCTGGATATTGTATTAAACGCTTTAAATCCAGCTTGTGCAACTTCTTCATGCCATTTTGCAAGTCTAGTGAGTGCATAAATTTTGTTCGGACTAGAGTTGTATATCCATGATAGTTTCTGCGTTAATAGGTAGGCCTTATAAATATCAGGGTACCTTGCAAAGAGTATTTCAGATCTCCTCTTTTGTTCCATACTCCATTTGCTTTCTGGCTTGTATAAAAGGTATCGACTGCGCGCAAGTAGCTGCTTCAGCGTATCGCCATTGGATAATATTTCCGGGATATGCGGTCGCTTATTAATTCTTGCAGTTTCAATCGCTTGATTATCCGCCTCGATGGCTTCCCAACGGTGTTTAATTCTAATTTCTTGTAATGCTTCAGTGGCTAACTGCTGAACATGGAATCGGTCAATCACTTGTTTAGCATGAGGAAAACAACGTTTAGCAATCACACCCATATTAGAAGCAAAATCCAATGTAACCTCTTGAACTTTCTTTCTTAAATACCACGGAATACTTTCAAGCAGAGGAATGATGTAATCGGACTGTGTGCCTTGCAAGATTGCAGCAATAGTGCCTTTTTTGCCCTTTGCCGCTTTATTTGATAAGACAGTGTATAGCTCTCCTTGAGACAGACTTGTTTCATCCAATGAAAGATGGGTGCCAATATTTTTAGCAAACACTAATCCATTCGATGCATTCTTGCGATGCTCCCAAGTTTCAAACTCGCTTAATTTATTACGATAATACCGATGTAATTTTTTACCATTAATGCCATAGAATGAGCTGATTGCTTGAATACTAAAAGCCTGGGTATCCACCGCTCTCTTTTAAAAAAGCCGCGAATTCCTTTGTAATTCTCGTTCCCTTTGCAATAACATCCCAGTTTCTAAACACAACTTGACTAGTGTCCTCATTGAGCCACCGGCGGCGTTTTATATGCAAAAAGACACGATATCCGCGGATAGGAAAATCCTGTATTGTCACTTCCTCAAAGAACCCTTTAGATGATAATCGAGCATTAGAGTATTCACCAGGAATTTCATTTATCTCCTGTAAATAGAGATCCATTATCTCAGATTTATCATCCTTGACAACTTTAGTTAATTCAAAATACTTACACAATGATTCAGGTAGTACGAGGTACAATAAGGAGTTTAAACTTTGGTCCATAAAGAAGGTGCAAAAGTCGAAATTTTCCCTTTACTCCACAACTTTTGAGATTGATCCGTTCTCGCTCAAGCAGAGCTTGGCTCGACCTAAAAAATCAAAAAACCCCTCAGCAGAGCTGAGGGGTTTTGTTGTTGCCCGAGCTGGATTCGAACCAACATAGTCGGTACCAAAAACCGAAGTCCTGCCATTAGACGATCGGGCATTTTGATTTTGGTGTGCAAAAATAATAAATTTTTATTCTAATCAACTAATTTTTCATAAAAATCCTTTAATCGGGTATTTTGCCTAAATTATTAAACCAAGTAAAATACTATCTTCGCAAACATTACTTTCTATACTTATGATGACAAAGCAGTTCTCAAAATTGAATAACATAGTCGCTTGGATTGTTTGGGCCATAGCCACTTTTACCTATTGCTCAACCATTGAACCCACCGCCAGTTTTTGGGACTGTGGCGAATACATTGCCTGTGCCTATAAATTAGAAGTTGGTCACCCGCCGGGAGCACCGTTTTTCTTGTTGGTTGGACGCTTTTTCTCCTTGTTTGGAGGCAGTGATCCCGCCAATGCTGCCATGATGATTAACGTGGCCAGCGCCTTATCAAGCTCATTTAGCATTTTGTTTTTGTTTTGGACCATTTCCCGTCTAGGTATCCGCGTTTACGGTAAGAAGGTGTCAGATTATTCCCAAGCCCAACAATGGGCCATTTTAGGCGCTGCCACCATCGGTTCTTTGGCTTATACTTTTTCAGATTCGTTTTGGTTTAGCGCCGTTGAAGGCGAGGTTTACGCCATGTCGTCATTGTTCACCGCCATCGTGTTTTGGGCCATTTTAAAATGGGATGAAGAAGATTCGGTTGATTCTACCAGTGCGTTAAGATGGTTGGTGTTAATCAGTTACCTCATTGGCATCTCAATTGGTGTTCACTTATTGAATTTATTGGTGATTCCTGCCATTGGCTTTATCATCTATTTCAAAAAATACAAATTCAGCTGGAAAGGTTTTTTTATCGCCGGCATCTCTTCAGTATTGTTGTTGGGCTTTGTACAAAATTTGGTGATTCCAAAAATTGTAAAGTTCATTGCTGATTACGAGATTTTCTTCACCAATAAAGTACACATGGGCTATAGTACCGGCACCATTTTGTTCTTTATCCTACTCATTGTTTCCTTAACGGCCTTTATCATCTACACCATCAACAAAAATGAAAAGCACTACAAAATTGGCTTTTATACCGCCATTGTGTTATCGGTTTTAGCGGTAATTGCTTCACCAAGCGGTGCCGGCATGTTTACACGTTTAATCATGATGGGCGGCATTTTATACGCCATCCACCATTTTAAAAACAAAACCATTGTTTTAAATGCAGTGTTTTTGAGCTTCGCCACTTTATTAATTGGTTATTCTACTTTCTTTATTTTGGTGATTCGTTCATCGGCCAATACACCAATGGATGAAAATGATCCTGAAAATGCGCCGAACATGTTGTCGTATTTATTACGCGAGCAATATGGCGATTGGCCTGTATTATACGGTCAGTATTACAATGCACCAACCCTTCCGCGCAGCGAATTTGGCAGCGGCGATCCTATTTATGCAAAAGACGAAGCAAAAAATAATTATAAAATTATTGATGCCCGTAAAAATTCTATTCCTAAATACGAAAAAGAATACAGTACTATTTTTCCGCGCATGTGGAGCAGTCAACAGCATCACATAACCGGTTACCGTTATTGGGGCAATGTAGCTGAACACCACCGCAATAAAGTGGTTGAAAACCGCAATGGTGAAACCGAAACCGAAGAGATTCCAACCTTTGGTGCCAACATGACTTATTTTATTGCTTACCAGGTAAACTACATGTACCTACGTTATTTTTATTGGAATTTTGTTGGTCGCCAAAACGACATTCAAGGCACCACCGGTAATAACATGGAAGGCAACTGGATTACAGGGATTAAAGCCTACGACAATGCGCGCTTGGATTATGACACCAGCAATCCAATCTACCGTGATAAAAATAATTTTGCCAATAACCGTTATTACGCCTTGCCTTTTATTTTGGGCTTGTTGGGCATGTTCTTCCACTTTAAACGCAGTAAACCCGATGCTTGGGTGGTATTATGCTTTTTCTTTTTAACCGGTATGGCCATTGTGATTTATTTGAATCAACAGCCGTATCAACCCCGCGAACGTGATTACGCCTACACCGGCAGCTTCTACGCTTTCGCCATTTGGATTGGTTTTGGGGTACTTTACCTTTTTGATTTGTTGAGCAAAAAATCAACAGCCACCGCTACAGCCATTGCGGCTACTGCCATTTGTTTGGTGGTACCGGGCATTATGGTGTCTGAAAACTGGAACGATCACGACCGTTCATTAAGAACTTTATCACGCGATTGCGCCATTGATTATTTGCAAAGTTGTGCGCCCAATGCCATCATCTTTACAAATGGCGATAACGATACTTTCCCTTTATGGTATGCACAAGAGGTGGAAGGTGTTAGACCGGATGTACGTGTTGTGAACTTGAGTTTATTAAACACCGATTGGTACATCAAACAAATGCGCCGTGCCGCTTACGAAAGTAAACCGGTGCCATTTACCATTCCGATGGAAAAATTGGAAGCCGAAAAAATGTCTTATGTAGTCATCAACGGACAAAATCCCGGACCAATGTTATTAAAAGATGCCGTAAAAGCTGCTTGCAGCGATGATCCAAACACCAAATACGATAACGGCGGTGATTTAATTGATATTTTACCTGCAAAAAGTTTTTATGTAGATGTGGATAGCATGCAAGTGATGAAAAACAAAGTAATTGATGTAAAAGATACCAATCGTTTGGTGAAACGCATCACTTGGGATTTGGGTGGCAGAAATTATATTCTTAAAGCGGATTATTTGGTATTGGATTTAATTGCACATAACAATTGGGAACGTCCGATTTATTTTGCAGTTACCACCGGCGATGAAGCCTACTTGGGCTTGCGTCAATACTTCCAACTCGAAGGTTTGGCTTACCGTTTTGTACCAATTAAACAAACCGAATCCGAAGAGGCTATTGGTGGTCGTGTAAATACTGAGGCGATGTACGATAACATCATGAACAAATTTCAATGGGGTGGCCAAGATAAAAAAGGCATTAACCTCGATGAAAATTGTGTGCGCATGACCGGTAACTTACGCATGCAAATGGGTATTTTGGCTTCGGCATTAATTAATGAAGGCAAAAAAGACAAAGCCAAAAAAGTATTGGATTTATGTTTGGAAAAAATGCCGGACGAAAACATTCCTTTCGATGCCACTATTTTCTCAATCTGCATCAGCTATTACGAATTAAAAGAATTTGAAAAAGCGAATGCCTTGTCTAAAAAATTGTTTTCAATTTTTGAGGGTGATCTTCGCATTTATGAAGCGCAAATTCCAAAACGTAAATATGCTTATGGCCGTGAAATTAATCAGTCGAAAGAATTACTGAAACGTTTAACAGGATTGGCGCAACAATACAAACAAGATGCATTGTACAAAGAGTTTATGTCGAAATTACAAACGGTGTTAACATCTGAAGACATGAATCCTGCGAGTCAAGAACCTGTAAAAGATTAATACGTTTTTTTCTGAATGAAGAATTTACTGCTCATACAACCCAAAGCGGTATTAAAAATGTTATATCCAAACGCCATTTGGCATTATAACAGAACGGAGAAAATTATTTACTTAAGTTTTGATGATGGTCCAATTGAAGGCCTCACTGAATGGGTGTTGGATGAACTCGACAAGGTAAAAGCCAAAGCCACTTTTTTTTGTGTTGGGGCAAACATTGTAAAAAACAAAAATATATTGCAGAGGATTTTGCTTGATGGCCACGCGGTTGCCAATCACACCATGTATCACAGCAAAGGTTTTAAAAGTGAGAACCAAGATTATTTTCGTGAAGTAAATGAATGCCAGGCTTTATTGCCGAATAAAATTTTTCGCCCCCCTTATGGTCAATTAAAACGCAGCCAATATAAACACTTGATTGAAGAGGGCTACAAGGTGGTTTTTTGGGACGTGATTAGTTATGATTACGAAAAAATTAAACCAGAAGTGGTATTAAACAATGTGATTAAAAATACCAGAGAAGGCAGCGTTGTATTGTTTCATGATAATGTTAAAGCAGAAAAAAATTTAAAATACGCTTTGCCTTTGTTTTTGGCGCATTTCACTGATTTGGGTTATAAGTTTGATTTGATTCGGTGATGATATGTGAATCTGCCGGTATAGATGAAACACATAGAACACATAGGACACATAGGGCACATAGGACACGTAGGGCACATAGGGCACATAGGACACATAGGTGGAGATGTTTAAAGAACACAGGTAGATTACTCGCTTCGCGCATGAATGAATTAGCTTCGGATGCACGAAATCTTCAATTAAAATAATGTTGACGCTGCACGAATACACCAACCCGTAACTCGAAATAATTAATAATTAATCCGCCTAAGCTTGCCATGAATGCACGGACGGAAATTCTAGTATGAAAGAGATACCGTAATTCTCAAGCTGAATCTAGGCTTCGACGAGCATAGCCACCGGGTAATCTGCAATGTGGCTTCGACAAGCTCAGCCACCGGGTAATCTGCAATGTGACTTCGACAAGCTCAGCCACCGGTTAACTTTAATCAGCGATCATCCCCCTTTCAGTGTCATCAGCGTGCCGTCATCTGTAAATCTGGGCTTCGACAAGCTCAGTCACCGGTTAACTTTAATCAGCGATCATCCCCCTTTCAGTGTCATCAGCGTGCCGTCATCTGTAAATCTGGGCTTCGACAAGCTCAGCCACCGGCAATTGTTAATCAGCGATCATCCCCCTTTCAGTGTCATCAGCGTGCCGTCATCTGTAAATCTGGGCTTCGACGAGCATAGCCACCGGGTAATCTGCAATGTGGCTTCGACAAGCTCAGCCACCGGTTATCTTTAATCAGCGATCATCCCCCTTTCAGTGTCATCAGCGTGCCGTCATCTTTAATCTGGGCTTCGACAAGCTCAGTCACCGGGTAATCTAAAATCTATAATCTGTAAATCTGTAATCTGAAAATCTATAATCTACTTACTACTTGTCTTATACAAAGGCACCGTACTGCAAGGTTCGCCATACATGAGGCTTTTGACGTGTGGTTTTAATAAGCGTCCCAATTCCACGTACACATTAATAGGCACAAAAATATCACCGCAACCTTTAATCACCACCCTGGCATCTTTATAATCGAGCGGATTGATTTCTTTTAGTTTTTCACTAAAAAGTAAAAGTTCGAGTTCTTCGGCATTGGCAAAAAAAACTTTTTTCGCAAAAGGCTCTAAGGCCAAACTAATCAGCATATAGGCCCAAGTGGGTACAATGGCATCGGCGCTGCAAACCAAACCAACAATTTTATCTTGGTAAACCGACCAATCATTTTCTTTAATAAAAGTCCTAAATTCTTTTTCCTTCAAAATTAATTCTTGAAACAAGTGTGGCTTAATATCAAAAATAATGCGTTCGCCCGGCGTGTAAAACGATTCCGGGTCGATGCTGATGATGCCGCTGCCTGCTACTTTGTTGGTAATGCTATCCATATATGCACGACAAATTTAGTCAAATGAAGCTTTCATTCGATCAATCCAAAACCGACAAATGGTAATTTAATTTAATTTGCTTCGTTTGCGTGTGTTCACCAAATCGCGGGTAAGCTCATTAAAGTCTAATTTTAATTGAATGCTAATTTGATGTAGTAAATTTAATCCCGGTACTTGTAAATCAGACTCAATACGAGACAAGGATGCTTGCGTAATACCAAGTGCTTCTACTAAATTTTCTTGGCTTAAATAAAGCGAAACGCGGGCTTTTCTAATTTTTGTTCCAATCATATTAATAGTTTTTGTTTACACAAGATAAAAACAATTCTCACTAAAAAAAACTGAAAACCCTTATTTGTAACAATTTGACCATGTTTAATTGAAGTAGGCCGTATTTTAATTTCGTCCCAAAGTGCAGATTATACATGCCACGTATAACAGTTTTTGCCTTGTGCGATTAGATTTGTTTCAAGATTATCATGCGCAAGAATAATTGAGTCAATAATTTATTAATCACAAATCTATTAAACATGAAAGCAAATTTTTTTACGATTTTAGTGTTATCCATTTTTTTCAGCCTTAGTTCTTACGCCCAATCGGTTTGTCGTACACAGGTGTTAACTTATAGCGGTCCTGAAAACACAAGTCAATTAACCACTTTGTTAAATACCTCAACCAATCCTATTTTGGCGAATTTGAATCAAATTGTGAAGGATCATTTAATTGCCTGTACAATATTTGAGAATGGTTTGCCAGTTGGTAATGATCCAAATTGCGGAAAAATTGAAGATTATATGTCGGTAACCCAAGCCGAATTGGTATTGTCGACCATTTTTGGTGTTCAGGTAAATATCTACTCTCATGAAACCAAACCGGCCTATCCGGTAATGAGCATGGCTACTTTTATGGGTTTATACAATTCAAATCCTACCGATTATGCTTTTAGAACAACCATTTCGAGATGTTACAATTGTTATTTTCGTAAGAACGACACTTGCTGCGAAGTAAATGGCAATGGTTGTTACGATTTTAGCACCGAAATCATCAGCTCGGGCCTACATTATTATATTCAAAACTAATTGTTGAATAAAATTTAACCGCTTTGAGGAAGATTAGGAATTATTTATTAATTTTAACTTAATAAAATCCAAAAATGAAAAATCGCAACATTCAATCATCCATTTTATTTCTGCTATTATGTCTCTTCATAGGGCCATTGCGTGCAGAAGTTTATTTTACGGTTAAATTGGTGAATTCACCGGGCCATGTAGCAAAAGATATCATTGTGTTAAATTTTGACGAGATCGCACCCGTTTCATTTAACGATTCAATGGCCACATACATTTACAAACCCGAAATGGCCACCAATTTACTGATTGTACTAGATCGCAGCACCCGCTGGCACAGCTTTGCCTGGATTAATCCGGATAAAGACAATGTGCAATTAATTGTTGATTTTAGTCAAAGAAAAGTAAGTCTTGCCCATCCTAAAAATTGGGATGAGGTGATGGAAGTGTACAATGACTTTTTCGACAATGATCAACGCAATAAAGCCGACAGTGTGGCGGGCAATTTCATCGCTGCAAATCCTGATTCGTACTTTTCACTTTGGATGTTAAGCCATGGCGCCGCTTTTGAAAACAAAGCTTTGCGCAGAAAACTGTTTAATCTTTTAGATCAAAAGTTTATTGATTACCCGGAGTACAAAGAAGTAAAAGCCGATTTAAATGCAAGACGTGTTCCAAAAATGGGTGAGGCCTTTAAAGAATTCACTTTGCAAAATGCCGATAAAAGTGTTTTCGATTCAAAAAATATACAAAACAAAATTATTGTGCTTCACCTTTGGTCGAATAACTGCGGACCTTGTGTTCGTGGCATGGATGATTTGGTAAAATTCAATACGGGTTTAGACCAATCGCAAGTAGCTTTTGTATCGGTTGGTTTAGATGAAGACATGGCCAAATGGAAAGAAGCTCCAAGCACCAATAAAATTAAGTGGACCAACCTGTGGCAAGAAGGCGGTTTGTATGGTGATTTGTGTATGAATTACAATTTACGCGCCATACCAAGCTTCATCATTTTTGATAAAGACAAAAAATTACAAGTGATCATTGAAGGCGAAGAACTCAGCAGCATTCAAGCTGAAATCGATAAGCTTTTAAAATAATTAAATTTTCATTGGTAAAAATCCGGCTTTTTTTGGGAAATTACCCCTGAAGCTCTCTATTTGATAAGAACTATAGGAGGTCAATTATTTGACCTCCTTTTGTTTATTAAGTGTTGGATTTTAGGTTTATTGTTTAATTCTTTCTACTGGATTGCTTCTTTTGCTTTAAGCGAAAGTAGGTAGAAATTATCCTAATCTTTCTTTTCTTTCTTGTTAAAGAAAAGAAACAATCCCGAGGTAAACTCGGGACTCAAGGCACGGCAATCCCTCCCCAACTTTTGATTTTTATTGAATCATTTTGCATTTGAGAAATTTGTGCATCCTAAGGCAAATCCAATGAACATATTGCATGAAGATTTTAAAGTCCTTGAAATCTGAATGGCCTTCAGAGACCCTGAAACCAGTTCAGGGTGACTTCGTAATTTGTGTTTCCAGATTTCTTTGATTTTTCAATTATGAGATTCATCGAGACCCTAAAATTACCCTTAAAGCAAACAGAACTGCGTTACCTCCCTAATTAATTTCAGCATCTCAAAACATCCTAAAACAATTACAATTTGCAATTGAGGACTGTGTGTATGAGAGGTCTAAAAATTAAGTTCATAGGCACTGACAATTTTAAAGTTTCGGAAAATCCGCGTGCGCAGGCCTTGGCAAGGCGCGGCGCTGCGTTATAAAAAAACTAAAATTACAATAAGTCTCGTAATCTTAAATTCCGCGATTGCAGGCGACCTTCGGAAAATGCCTTAGCAAATCAAAGGGCATTTTAAGCGTTGGCTTGTGCTAAGAAAACAGGACAAATGTGTTAAGACACATTTGGGCCAGAAAGTGCGATAGCAGCGTAAAGCAATAAATGTATATGAGCAGTCATCCCGCTGCCTTGTTTTCGGGGTAAAATGACCTGTAGATTTGCAAGGCATTTTCCGGCAGCCTTGATTTTTTGTTTCTTTTTTATCAAGTTTATAACAGTTGCCCCTCTCAATCCGGCAAAGTAACTTTCGTTAGAATAAATTACTGAGATAATGCCGCGAAGCACACACAGGGCATCCCGT
>CANGGP010000096.1 GCA_947453445.1 Sphingobacteriaceae bacterium | reverse complement strand
TGAAAACGAAACTGAATTCAAAAATTATATTCAGCCTAATACTTTTGTGGTTTTTGAATTTAAAAATGAAAAAATTTGTGTGACCCAAAATGCATTTGGTTATTTTGCGGTGCAAGATAAATGTCCACATAACGGGGCGTCATTAAGCAAAGGTTTTTGCAGCAAGAACAACGAAATTGTTTGTCCTTTACACCGATATGCCTTTGATTTAAAAAGCGGCAAAGCCACATCAGGTGGGGCTTTTGCTTTAAAAACGTATCCCATTGAAATAAAAAACACCGGGGTGTTTATTGGCATCAAAGCCAAGTGGTGGGAGGCTTAATAGCAATTGGGTATGAAAGAAAAGGTGTGATGAATGTGTATTAATGTACCAAATCGCTTTTGGTAAAAACCCTAACGGGATAAAGTGCTGCAAAAAAGCCGATGAGCATAATCAGGCTTAAAATCCAAACAAAATCTTTGAGCATTAATTTAATGGGATAATAAGGCACCACAAATTCATTGCCGAATTTTACGAGGTGAAATTTTATTTGCAGCAAACACACCAACAAACCAATCACCAAGCCGATGAGTGCACCAATACCGGTAATTAAAAAACCCTCTCGCATAAAGATGTTGCGAATGGTTTTCATATTGGCTCCCATGTTGTACAAGGTTTTAATGTCTTTTTTCTTTTCAATGATGAGCATGGTTAAAGCGCCAATCATGTTAAACGTTGCGATCACCAGAATAAAAGCAAGGATAAAAAAAGTGGCCAGCTTTTCAGTTTCAAGCGATTTAAAAAGTACATCATTGGCTTGGTATCTGTTCTTTACAACAAAACTTTTGCCGAGCACTTCTTGCAATTTAACTTGCACTTCTTCCACTTTGTTTTTGTCGCATAACAATTCGAGTGCATTCACCAAATGATTGGCTTCAAACAACTCATTGGCGGTTTTTTGGTTCACAAACACATAAGCAAAATCAAACTCATCGTTGAGCGAAAAAAGTCCGCATGGTTCACAATACACTTGATTTAAATGATCTTGTGGATTGATAGAACTTATTTTTCCTTTACTAGGACTGAGCAAACTTACTTCGTTAACGAAAGACGACATGTTGAGTTGAATTTGATTGGCGATGCCTTTGCCAACAATCATGCGGTTTACATTGGTGTCGTTGAGTGCATAAATGCCTTCTGAAATGGCCGATTTAATACCGGTAACGCGATCAAAAGAATCGTCAACACCCTTCACCACCACCAATACTTGTTGTTCGTTATTTTTTATTAGCGCTTTATCTGTAATGGTTTTCGAAAGCAGTTCGACGCCTTCTACCGCTTGTATTCGTTTTAATAAATCGACATTGGCGTCAAAGTATTTTCCTTTGGCAGCGGTAATTTTAATATCGGGCTCAAAGGTGTTGTATAAATTTGAAACCACATCGGTTAAACCGTTCATGGCCGATAAAATAATCACCAATGCGGCGGTGGTAAAGGCAATGGCCACTACGCTAATCCAACTGATGATGTTGATGGCGTTGTTTGATTTTTTAGAAATTAAATACCTTTTGGCTATGTAAAACGAAAAATTCAGAATTTACTTTTTTAATAGTTCTTCTATTTTCATGGCGTAATCTAAAGAGTCATCAATGTAAAACATCAATTCGGGCACAATGCGCAATTGCTTGCCAATAATGCCACCCAGCTTGCGACGAATCACCGAATTTTGATCTTGAATCATTTTAAACACTACATTTTTATCGCGGTTGGCCATAATGCTTAAATACACCTTGGCCAATCCTAAATCAGGACTCACCCTTACGCCTGTTACGGTAATAAAACCACCGCCAAATAAAGCGCGTGCTTCACTTCTAAAAATTTCGGCCAATTCTTTGGCCAACAACTTGTTTACTTTTTGTTGTCTTAGGCTTTCCATACTTCAAATGTACTTAGATTTTAAGTATATTCGCTTTGCTAATGAAAAAACTATTCTCGGTATTAAAATATGCCAAAAACTACAAGGGCTATTTAACTGCCAATGTTGTTTTTAACATACTATTCGCCTTGTTTAATGCCGTGAGTTTAACTTTGGCCATGCCTTTTTTAAAACTCCTTTTTGAACCTGCAAATGCAGCCCAAATGGGCTTTATTCTATTAAAAGGGAAGCCCGATTTCGCTTTAAATGCCGATTATATCAAAGACATTACCAATTATGCCATGGCCGGTTTAATTACCACACAGGGTGGAAAAATTAAAGCCTTGGTTTTTATTTGCATCATCATTTTTGTGATGACCTTTTTTAAGAATGTGTTTCGTTATTTGGCCATGTTTTTTATTGCGCCCATACGCAATGGGGTGGTGCGTGACCTTCGTAACAAGATGTACAAAAAGGCCATGGACTTGCCTTTGAGTTATTACAGCGAAGAAAAAAAAGGTGATCTTATGAGTCGCATGACCTCTGACGTGCAAGAAATTGAATGGAGCATCATGCAAAGTTTAGAAATGATTTTTAGAGAACCACTCAGTGTATTGTTGTTGTTTGGCCTTATGTTGGTGATCAGTATTAAACTAACGGTTTACATCTTATTGCTTTTACCCATCGCGGCCATTTTTATTGCCTTGCTGGGAAAAAGTTTAAAAAACAGTGCCCGCAAAAGCAAAGAAACTTTGGGTGGCTTAATTAGCATCATTGAAGAAACACTTGGTAGCTTAAAAGTCATCAAAGCTTTTAGCGCCATGTTGCCCATGCAAAGGAAGTTTGAGGACATGAATCAAACCTTTTACAAACAATCGGTGAGTGTTTACCGTAAAACCGATTTAAGTTCGCCGCTCACTGAAACTTTGGTTACCGGTATTCTCATGTTTATTTTGTTTCTTGGGGGCAGCATGGTATTTAAAGGTGAATTAACCGGCCCCATGTTTTTAACTTATTTCATTTTGGCTTCCCAATTAATTCCGCCCATCAAACAACTCACCACCTCTTATAGTAACATTCAAAAAGGCGTTGCCAGCGAAGAGCGCATCGACAAGATTTTATTGGCCGATAATTTAATTCACGACAAAGCCAATGCAAAAGAACTCACACAATTTACGCAGTCGATTGAATACAAACATTTGTATTTTGCATACCACAAAGGCGATAACGGCCATGTGTTGCGCGACATCAATTTAAGTATTGAAAAGGGAAAAACAATTGCCTTGGTAGGGCAGAGTGGCAGCGGCAAAACAACCTTGGCCGATATGTTACCGCGTTTTTATGAAAGCGATCAAGGGGCTTTGTTGATCGATGGGGTAGATATTAAAGATTTAAAAACAGAAAGTGTGCGCCAACACATTGGCGTTGTAACCCAAGAAAGTATTTTATTTAATGATACCGTAAAAAACAATATCATTTTTGGCATGCAGCAAGTAAGTGATGAAACAGTTGTTGAAGCGGCCAAAATTGCCAATGCACATGAATTTATTTCAAAATTACCCAATGGATACGATACAATTATTGGCGACAGAGGTGGTAAATTAAGCGGTGGTCAGCGCCAACGCTTGAGCATTGCCCGTGCCATTTTAAAAAATCCATCCATTTTAATTTTAGATGAAGCCACCTCCGCCTTGGATACCGAAAGTGAAAAATTGGTGCAAGAAGCCTTGACCAATTTGATGAAAAACCGTACCAGTTTGGTGATTGCCCATCGCTTATCAACCATTGCCAATGCCGACGAAATTATTGTGATGAACAAAGGCGAAATCATTGAACGCGGCAACCACCAACAACTCATTGCATTAAACGGCACCTATAAAAAGTTGTGCGACATGCAAAGTTTTAAATAACGTTGTTCAAGGCTAACCCATTAACAGAAGGCTATCAATAACTATTCAGGCGCCCGGCCATTTGATGCTTTCAAATCCGCTACTTTCATTACATCATGAAAGGGAAGTTATTAATCGTTCCAACACCCATTGGCAATCTTGAAGACATAACCTTAAGAGCTGTCAATACTTTAAAAAGTGTGGATTATATTTTAGCGGAAGATACGCGCAACTCAATCTTTCTTTTAAAACACTTGGCGATTGAAAAACAACTTCGTCCGTATCACCAACACAACGAACATAAAATAACCGAACAAATTATTTCAGACTTAAATGCCGGAAAAAACATTGCGCTTATTTCCGATGCCGGCACACCGGGCATTTCTGATCCGGGTTTTTTATTAATTCGTGAGGCCATTGCAAACCACATTGATGTAAGCACATTGCCAGGCGCCACTGCCTTTGTGCCGGCCCTTGTAAACAGTGGTTTACCTTGTAACGAATTTACCTTTTACGGTTTTTTGCCGCAAAAAAAAGGACGTCAAACAAAATTAAAAGCGCTTGCCCTCGAAACAAAAACCATGGTGTTATATGAATCACCTTTTCGATTGGTGAAATTATTGGAAGAATTGCAATTGCATTTGGGTGCATCAAGAAAATGCTCGGTATCGCGCGAACTCAGCAAAATATATGAGGAAACAAAAAGAGGTACTGCGCAAGAATTAATTCAATATTTTTCTCAAAAACAAGTGAAGGGTGAAATAGTGGTGATTGTTGAAGGCATACAAAAAGGAGAATTAAATCACGATGAGTAAATACCAAAATATTGGGGCCCCTCCGGGAACCTTGTATTATAGTGGCGATCACTCGGGTGAACGCATAAAAATTACATTGATTCAGTTTAATGAAAAAGATTTTTTTGAACATGAATTTTATGATCTATCAGAATGCATTGCGCAAATACAACCCAATTACATTAAATGGATTAATGTAGAAGGTGTACACAACACCCAGCTTATCGAAAAAATAGGTCAGCTTTTCAATATTCACCCGCTCACGCTCGAAGATATTTGTCACATCGATCAAAGACCAAAATTTGAAGATTACGACCACTACCTTTTGTCGATATTAAAAATGATTTTATACGACAAGGACACGTTGCATGCCGAGCAATTGTCGTTGGTTTTATTAAAAGACACGGTGCTGTCGTTTCAAGAGCCCCGTGGTGGAGATGCCTTCGACATTATCCGGTTAAGACTTCGCCAAGCAAAGGGCAGGGTGCGTAAATTGGGTGCCGATTATTTGTTTTATGCTTTGATGGATGCAGTGGTGGATTGGTACTTTAACGCCATTGAAAAAATTGGCGATAAGGTTGAAGACATAGAAGAAGAAATTATCAACCAACCCAAACGTGAAGATTTGTTGGAACTCTATAAACTAAAGCGAGAAGTTATTTTTCTGCGTAAACAAGTTTGGCCTTTAAGAGATTTAATCAGTAATCTTCTGCGGTCAGATTCTGAATTTATTTCCTCAAACACCCTATTGTTTTTTAGAGATTTACAAGATCATAGCACGCGCATTATTGATACTGTAGAAACATACCGCGATTTATTAAGCGGCATGATGGATATTTATTTAAGTACCAATTCAAACAAAATGAATGAGGTGATGAAAGTACTCACGATTATGTCGAGTATTTTTATTCCCGTTACATTTATTGCAGGGGTGTATGGGATGAATTTTGATAATATGCCTGAATTAAAATCACCTTATGGATATGCAGGTGCTTGGGTTTTTATGCTCAGTATTATGGGGGGATTGGTAATTTACTTTAAAAGAAAAAAATGGATGTAAAACTTGTGATTAAACAAGTTCTACAGCATCAGGATATTTAGCTTTCCAATTTTTTAAACTTTCTTTGGTTCTAACCATAATTACCGTACGAGGATCGATGCGTAATTTGGTTAAATAGGTACTCCCCTTCACTTCTTCTATTTTTTTCGGTTTTGCTTTCATTCTCATTAAATATAATTCTTTATTTATTACAACACAAATTAAAACATTATGTTCTGTTGACTAACGTTAAAAATGCTCAATATTAGACCAAAAGTGAATGACTCCTGTCATGTATACAAATGTCTTTGCGCAGTTTAATGGCAAAAAAAAACGCCTTCAAGTATTGAAGGCGTTTCTTGAAAATACTTATTTCTATTTTACCTGATTGATAATGGCGGTAAAAGCTTCCGGATGATTCATGGCTAAATCGGCCAATACTTTACGGTTTAATTTTAAACCTTTGGCGTTTAATTTACCCATAAATTCAGAGTAACTCATACCGTGTTCGCGAACACCGGCATTGATACGTTGAATCCACAAACCACGCATGGTGCGTTTTTTGTTTTTACGATCGCGGTAAGCGTAGGTTAAACCTTTTTCGAGTGTGTTTTTTGCAATGGTCCAAACATTACCTCTTGCGCCCCAATAACCTTTGGTAAGGTTTAGGATTTTTTTTCTGCGAGCCCTGCTGGCTACATGATTGACTGAACGTGGCATTTTTTTCTTTTTTTGATTTTGGGTGTTAGTGTCGTTTTACTGAACTTAGGACTAAAACCCGGGTTAAACATTTTTTTTAGCCGATAACCATCGGCGTGTTTTCGATAATTTTAAAAGGAAGCTTAGATGGCTAACATGAATTTCACGTTAGGGGTATCTGAAGCGCTTACTAAACCACTTTTAGCCAAACCGCGTTTACGGTCTTTCTCCTTTTTTGTAAGGATATGGCGTTTGTAAGCATGCTTTCTTTTAATTTTACCGCTTCCAGTTAAGCTAAAACGCTTTTTAGCGCTGGAATTAGTTTTCATTTTTGGCATGTCTGTTTTTTTTAGGTTGGCAAAGATAGGGCTTTAATTGGTTTTAGCAAAAGAAAACACAAAATATTGATGCTTCGGCCAATATTTTTAAGCGATGAATTACTTAATAATTAGCTTTTCGCGGATATTTTGCGAAATCAAATAATAAATGCCGGTTTGCGGCTTTTCGAGTTGTATTCTAAACAAGCCTGAATTTTCTTGCGTAAGGTTGAAATTCACCACTTGACCATAGGCGTTGGTAACACTGATGTGCTCATCACTCAAATCCTGATCTGATTGTAAATACAAATCACCATTCGAAGGATTTGGAAATACCTTTACTTCCTTTTTATTGCTTTCAATGTCAACATAGGTAATAGGACTGTAAGTAAACTTCCCGTCCATATCAATTTCTTTTAACTGGTAATAGTTGATGCCATCTTTTGGCTCTAAATGTTTGGCCAAGTATTTTTTAATCAATGAACTATTGCCTGAAGCGCCAACCTCTGCAATTTTAACCCAATCGGTACTGCTACTGGCGTGGTATACTTCAAACACCTTACTGTTTTTTTCAGAGCCCGTAAACCACTCTAAATTGATCACATTAGGTTCTGATTCAATGGCTGAAAAAGATATTAATTCGATGGGTAAAGGACTTCCTGAAAAAGCCCCGGCAAATACACCTGCATTGGCCGGTCCGCCACCCGAACCTGCAGTTGGTGAAAGAGGATCATCTGAAGAGTGACCGCCGGTTCCAAAATTGGTACCTACAGCTACATTGGTAAAACTTGTACTTGTATTTAAATAAATGGCACCTTGACCGCCGCCGCCGCCTGAACCGTGCGTATCCCAATGGTTAACATCGGCACCTGCGCCACCGTCGGCTGCAATGGTGAGCGGACAACCATTTTTTACCCTTAATCCTTTAATATTTAAAACGATGGTACCACCGGCACCGCCACCGCCTGCGCCATCTTGGCCTGAAGCAACAGCCGCATCGCCGTTAGCAGAAATAGAAATGGCAGAGCAGGCCCCACTCACAATAATTGAATCGGCTTTAATTAAGATAACACCGCCACCATTCGCGCCATTCGACGCTTGGCCATCATTTTCTTGACCGCCGCCGCCGCCGCCGCCCATAAATACACGTGAAACACTTGAAGAAATAGCAATTCCGCCTAAACCACCTGCCGAAACAAGAGAGCCGCAACCTGCGCCAGGCCAACCATCGTAACCGGCACCACCATAGGTGAAGTTGGAACCGCCGCCGCCGCCGCCATTGTGCACATTACCGCCACCGCCGCCGTTCACAGCCTTTCCTCTGCCTGCTTTTTGATTGGAAGTTGTTAAATAAATTCCCTCGCCTTTATTTGCATATTTCGCATTGCCGGAACTTGTTCTAAAAGTATTATCATCACAACTACTCCCATCCAGACCGGATTTTTTACCACCTCTAAATCCTAAACCATTGGCAGTGATGGAATGAAATAAGTTAATATTACCGCTCACGTAAAAAGCAACAACCCCGCCTACGTTACCATCCCATGCCACGCAATTAATCACTGCGGTAGTTGAATAAGATGTGCCTAACTTTGGAAAACTCACCAATTGTAAACTACCGGCTGTATTGTATGTGTTACTTAGTGCTGTATTCAAAGTCATAGAACTAACGGCACCATTCACATTCGCTATGGTTGCCACCTCGTATAAACCGGCTGAATTAAGCGATGATAAATTACCAAAAGAGGAGGCGTTGGTAGTGTTGGAGCCTATGCTGGCACCCTGCATTTGAATGATTATAACTTGTTCGCCCGGTAAAAAATTATCGAAGCTTTGATTTACATTGTTTAAGGTTAAAACATTACCGCTAATGGCAGTTATTTTAGCATAAGCATTTACCTGAGCTTGATAATTCAGGCAAATAAAAATGAAAAATATGGCGTATAAACGTGTCAATGTTCTATAAAATGGGGAATCGAAGATAGGCAAAAAATTTGGTCTATAAATATTAAATTTTCATCAACAAAAAGACATGATTCGTCTTATTTAATGTAAATCCAAAAAATGAGCCGAAAAAAAAGAGATTAATGTCTCAATTATTTACATAAAATCGTAGCTGTTTAGCTGCTGCCACAACATGTCTTTTAAGCGATCAATGTTCTTGTGTCCTGCAGAAGAGAAGAAAATGGTGGGTATCTTGTTTTTTCCTTTTAAGCGTTTATCGATATCTTTTTGCATTTCGGCTTCTAATTCGGCATCCAGTAAATCAGATTTACTGATGCCTAAAATCCGCTTTTTATCGAGTAATTCGGGATTGAATTTTTTAAGTTCATTTAACAAAATCTTGTATTCATCTACGATATCCGGACTATCGCAACTCACTAAAAAGAGCAAACTTGAATTGCGTTCAATGTGTTTTAAAAAGCGCAAACCAAGTCCCTTGCCTTCATGCGCCCCTTCAATAATACCCGGAATGTCGGCCATCACGAAGCTTTTATAATCGTGGTATTTTACAATGCCTAAATTCGGCACCAAAGTGGTAAAAGGATAATTGGCAATTTCGGGTTTTGCGGCACTTACCACCGACAACAAGGTTGATTTGCCGGCGTTAGGAAAACCAACCAAACCCACATCGGCCAGTACTTTTAATTCTAAAATTTTCCACTCAATTTTTCCGGGTTCGCCGGGCTGTGCAAACTGTGGATTTTGTTGGGTACTGTTTTTAAAATTTTCATTTCCCAAACCGCCTCTTCCGCCGGCTACCAAAATTTTCTCTTCCCCGTCTTCAGTAATCTCAAATACAATCTCTCCGGTTTCGGCATCACGGGCCACTGTACCCAAAGGCACTTCTAATATTTCATCCTTGCCTTGTTTACCGGTACTTTTGCCACTCGAGCCATTGGTGCCTTCTTTGGCAATCACATGCTTGCGGTATTTTAAATGGATTAAGGTCCACAATTGCTTATTGCCTTTTAAAATGATGTGTCCGCCTCTTCCGCCATTACCACCATCAGGACCGCCAAATGCAGTAAACTTATCACGGTGAAAGTGAATGGAACCCGCCCCACCTTTACCACTGCGACAACAAATTTTCACATAATCAACAAAACTGCTTTCCATACAACAAATATAAAGCCCGACACCCAAAGGCGCCGGGCCAATTTTTAATTCACAAACTTAACGCTTTTTACCCGCTTTTTTAAGCGACTTTTTTGCATTGGTTTTTTTAGCGACTACTTTTTTAGCAATTGGTTTTTTCGAAACCACTTTCTTAACAGCTTTTTTTACTGGTTTTTTTGCGATCACTTTTTTAATAGGCTTTTTTACTGGTTTTTTTGCCACTTTTTTTGCAGCAACTTTTTTCACAGCTTTTTTCACCTGTTGTTTTTTAACCGCCTTAGGCGCCACTTTTTTTGTTGCCTTCTTCACAACTTTCTTCGCTACTTTCTTCGTCGCTTTTTTCACAATTTTTTTAGTAGCCGTTTTTTTAACGGCCGCTTTTTTGGTTGCTGCTTTCTTTGTTGCCGGTTTTTTGGCAACAGGTTTTTTGGCAACAGGTTTTTTATCCGTT
>CANGGP010000095.1 GCA_947453445.1 Sphingobacteriaceae bacterium | reverse complement strand
CTTCGAGTAGTGACCAGAGGGAGCGTATCGAGAAGGTGTAAGTACGCACTTCTCTTCACACGGCCTCGATACAATGCGCCACGCGCAAAGCTCCGCAGCATCACTCGGCCTGACACTCAAGGACTTCACTTCGAGTAGCGTAGCGCATCGCTGTCACTTCGAGTAGCGACCAAAGGGAGCGTATCGAGAAGGTGTAAGTACGCACTTCTCTTCACACGCCTTCGAAACAATGCGCCACGCGCAAAACTCCGCAGCATCACTCGGCCTGACACTCAAGGACGCCAATCGAGTAGCGTAGCGCATCACTGTCACTTCGAGTAGCGACCAGAGGGAGCGTATCGAGAAGGTGTAAGTACGCATTTCTCTTCACACGGCCTCGATACAATGCGCCACGCGCAAAGCTCCGCAGCATCACTCGGCCTGACACCTACTTGTGTCATCACCCAATAATTTTATATTATTTACTTTTTGAATTTTTTTTAGATAGTGAAACTAACAAATCAAATTTGCCTTCAGCCAATGCCAATTTTTTGGCTTTACTCCATTTTTTAATTCTTGTTTCAGTGTCAAACGCTAATTGAAAATTTCTAAATCCTTCGGCATAGATAATTTTAACAGGTCTTCGGTTATAGGTATATGCCGTTTTATTTTGACCTAAATTATGTTGCATTAATCTTCGTTCAGGATTATTAGTAACCCCTACATATAAAGTTTTATCACTGCATTCTAAAATGTAAAGATATAATAACTTAAACATCTTGTTTTTTACATGTGCGGAAATATAGAATTTAAAAGTCTAAAGCACATTACCTTTAAAAGGAATTTAAGGGCATTTTAAAGTAGTATTTGCATGACGAATAGATTGATTCATAATTCCCAACTAATAAACTAAAAAACAATATTTATTCCTTCACAAACTTAAATGACTGCTTGGAAACCTCATTTTGAATCTGAATAATATAAATACCTTCTCTAAGGATTGAAACATCCAAAGCTTCTCTTGTATTTGCATTTATTTTTTCTATTACTATTTCTCCAAGTGAATTGATGACAATTAAATTAAATTTTTGGTAAGCGTCATCACCCAGATTAAAGTTGATTTTGTTAGTGCTTGGGTTAGGGTAAATAAATCCACCGGTATTTGAAAATGAATTTTCATTAAGAGTCACAAATTTTGAATTGGTGAATTTCGCTAAATACCATTGATTATTAGAATTAATAAAGTCCCCACACGCAATCAAATCTTGATTTTTATCAAGACAAAGTGTATTGAACGAACCATTATTAAATGGTGAAAATCCATTTGAGCCTGTTAATTTTAACCAATTTCCAGAATTCCATTTAAATACAGTAAATGTTGGGTTTAAAAATGCTAAAGCTGAGATATATAAATTCCCTATTGTGTCAAGTGTCATGTTCCCAAACTTAGAGCCGGGATCAGAAAAAATTGTTTGTAAAGGGTTTAAATCAATCCATTTGCCGCCATCCCATTTATAAGCAATTGCATAATTAACTGAAGATGTCAATGGATTACCTAGTGCAAAAATATTATCCTTGTTATCGATAACCAAATTTCTTATTTGTCCACTTGCTTTAAGATTATTAAGCCCGCTAAGTTCAACCCAAGAACTACCATTCCACTTCACTAAAAAATATTCGCCCGCCAAATTGTGATAATCTCCACAAGCAAAAAGATCACCTTTGGAATTACATTTGAAATCCATCATGTAATGTGTAAAATTCAATCGTTGATTGATGTTTTTATAAACAACACTTAAATTGTTGTTACTCCATTTCCAAATTGTTTGATAAATTGTATCTAAATCTGTATTTGTATTCTTATAACTTATGCCGGTAATATTAAAATAAAAATAGCCACTTGAAGTACAACAAAAGGACCAAAAGTTTTCGAAATTGTTCTGATTTAATGAAAATATTTCTGTCCAATTACCGCCATTCCATTGACCCAATACTTTTCTTTGATTCCCGCCGATAGTAGGAGTAATTCTAAAAACAGAATATATGGAACCTAAATTATCGGGTATTACAAATGTAAAATCATTATAAGTTGAGTTGGTTCGTGTGTTTCCAACGTCTGTCCAACTTATGCCATCCCATTTGGCGAGATAATTTTTGCCTGTTAAGTCTGTTTTGCTGGCATATAAATTTCCATTCCAATCAGAAGAGGCATAATTAATGGGCACAGAGTTAGTTGAACCATTTAGTTCTGTCCATTGTGCATTTAATTCAATAAAATGAAACACGGTAAAAAGAAATACAGCAAGTATTCTCATGCGAATTGGATTTACCTAAAGGTAAATAAAAAATGTGAAGATTAGTTTCCCCCTATTTCCCCACCTTCAACACCAAATCCACCAAGCGGTTGCTATAGCCCCATTCGTTATCGTACCAACCAATTACTTTCACTAGATTACCGACGATGCTGGTAAATTCTGCATCAAATAAAACGCTGTGCGGGTTACCAATCACATCTACGCCCACAATGGGATCTTCAGTGTATTGTAAAATGTTTTTTAAGTCACCACCAGCTGCTTTTTTAAAGGCGGCATTGATTTCTTCCACACTTGGTATTTTCGAAAGCACACAGGTGATGTCGGTTAGTGAACCATCAGGCACCGGTACACGTATACCGCAACCGCCTATTTTGCCTTCTAAATGCGGAAAAATTTTTGTAATGGCCTTTGCCGCACCTGTTGAGGTTGGAATGATGCTCATGGCTGCTGCCCTTGCCCTGCGTAAATCTTTGTGTGGGGCATCGTGAATGCGCTGATCGTTGGTGTAGGAGTGGATGGTAGAAATGTAGGCTTCTTCGATGCCAAATTGTTCTAACACCTTTAACATGGGAGCCGCACAATTGGTAGTGCAAGAGGCATTGGATAAAATCACATCATCTGCTTGCAACAAGTGTTCATTCACACCCAATACGATCGTCTTGATACTTTCATCTTTAGCAGGTGCCGATAAAATAACTTTTTTGGCGCCGGCTTTTAAATGTAATTCTGCGCCTTTTGTATCCAAAAAATGTCCGGTGCTTTCAATCACAATGTCAATGTCGTGGGCTTTCCAAGGTAAATTGGCAGGGTCTTTTTCGGCACACACCAAAATGCGTTTGCCGTTTACCAGCAAGTGTTTTTCTTCGGCTACTACTGTACCATTAAAAGCACGGTGCACCGAATCGTATTTTAATAAATGGGCCAGTGTTTTGGTATCGGTAATGTCGTTAATGGCCACGATTTCTATTTGCGGGTGATTGATGCAATTACGCAAAAACACGCGGCCTATGCGACCAAAGCCATTAATGGCTACTCTAATGGTATTCATGATTAATAGTTTTTCTCCTTCTTGGTATTCGTCAACAAATCGTACACGTACCAATCGTTTTTAAGGCGAATAAGTAATTGGTCTTGCTCGTAAAAATGCACCTCATCCGCTTTTAATGGTGTTTCTTGTTTTGTTTTAATGTTGTAAATCACAAAGTATTCCCTTGGCTCAAAAATTTTATGAATCACATAATGTTTGGTGGGCAATTCAATGTGCTTGTGGTAACTTTCAATTTTTTTGCCGGTAAAATCAAAAATATCATCATAATAATTTTCCACCAAACCGGCGCGGCAACCATAAATCAAAGAATCAATGGGATTGATTTTCACCATCGAAAATTGGTGGGGAATAATTTCTTTTTCGTGGGTATCAATTAAACCGGCATACACCACATCATTGGCTTCTTTAATTTCAACAGAATAAAATTGTGGATCTATACTCAGCTTAATATCGTAAAAGGGTTTAAAAGTGAGTTGTTTAAAATTTTTGTCAACCAAGTATTTTTTGTTATTCACCATTACGGTAAAAGCAGCGGCATTGTCGCTGTATTGTTCCATTGTTTTTTTATTTAAACTAAACACGGTACAGGTGTCATTGTCCTCGGTTTTTATTTGCAGTTTTTTATTGGCTTTCGATAAGTAATTGCAATTGTAGGTATAGGTGCTGGTTTTAATGATTTTGTTAGCCGGGGCTTTTTTTACTTTAAAACAAGCCAAGCAAACTTTACCGCTTTCATCGAAATTAAAAATGGTGTCGTAGAGGGCGGGAATAATGGTGTTTTTGTCTTCTTTGATGCCCCATTTCCCTTTTTCTTTGTGCACGGTGGTTTGCGCTGCGCAAGGCTTTGCGGCAAATACCAAAAAAATGAGTATGTAAAAATAGGCTTTCAAAAGGCAGAACGAATATAATAAAATAAGTGGCAAGGCAAATGCCGTAAAAATGAAAGATTTTGTTTTATATTGGTGAAAAACCCGGTCAACCGATGCTGAGGTAAGTTTCACCGACCCAAAGGTATCGGCCGCCTATATGCTATTGTGGGGGCTTTATTGAGTACGTAGTTTTACAAAAAAAACAAACAAATGGAAAATACAGAAATTGAAGAAAAGGCTTGGTTTAAAGAAATGGGACAAGCCCATCGCCGTGGAAAAATAATGGGCGGTTTATTATTGGTGACAATTGGGGCTTTATTTTTAGCCCGTGAATTGGGAACAGAATTCCCGGCCTGGTTGTTTAGCTGGAAGACTTTGTTGATAGGCTTTGGTATTGTATCGGCGGTGAAGCATAAATTTCGCAATGCGGCATGGATCTTTTTAATTGGGGTGGGCGGTGTATTTTTGTTGGGTGATGTGTACCCCGATTTACACATTAAACCAGTGTTATGGCCGGTGCTCATTATTTTTATTGGCTTATTCATGATGTTTAAACCGCGTCGCCATTATTTTGGTCATAAGCATTTTCGTAAAGCCTGGAAACATGGTCACCGTGGTCGCTGGGCGCATGCATACGAGCAAGCAGCCGGCGAAGATCAGGAAGACATGATTCAAGCAGTATCGGTAATGGGCGGTATAAAAAAAAACGTGTATTCAAAAAAGTTCAAAGGGGGCGAGGTGGTGAATGTGTTTGGCAGTGCTGAAATTAATTTGATGCAAGCCGACTTTGAACAACAAGCCAAATTGGAAGTAACCCAAGTTTTTGGCGGCACCAAGTTATTGATACCGGCCAATTGGGAAATTAAATCGGAGTTGGCAACGGTGATGGGCAGTTTTGAAGATAACCGTCCGAACCATGCCGCACCGTACAACCCAAGTGAAAAAAAGGTACTCATCTTAACCGGCACCACGGTGATGGGCGGCATTGAAGTGAATTCATACTAAAAACATTCAACATGAAAAAATATTTGGCAAAATTGATTTTTAAAGTGAGGGTTGAAGAGCAACCACAACGTTTTGAATTTGATGAGCAGATGCGTGTGTTGTTTGCCCGCAATGCGGAGGAGGCCTTTTACAAAGCGCGCAGTTTAGGTAAAAAGGAGGAGGAAGTATTTAAGAGTGGTGGCGAAAAAAATATCGCCTGGTTATTTATTGATGTGTTAGCGTTATATGCCATTGAAACGGCCAATGATGGGGAACAGCTGTATTCACGTACTTACAAAATGCAGGATGAAAATTCTTTCATTCATTATGTGAAACAAAAATCAATGGAAATACAAGTTAAAAATCTCAATTTTGCTTAAGTGAAAAATACCACATGGCCATATTCGCTTAAACGATTTGTGTTTATTTACCTTGCTTGGTGCTTGGTATGGACATTATTGCAAACATTGGCGCTGCACCGTTTTCAAATCGAATGGTCAACAGCGTTTTTGGATGCCTTGGTATCGAACGGTATTTTGGCTTTGGCGAGTTTAGCTACGGTGCAGTTGTTTCGTTATTATCAACCCGGTGTAGGGAGCGGCATTTACCGATTTGCACTGGTGTTGGGCATCACTGCATTAACGGGTGCTTTCACCGAATGGAGTTTAAAATATTTATTTGTCGCGCAAACAAGGTATTTGCAAATCATTGATTTGTCGATGCCCATTCGTTATGTTTTTGTATTGATGGTATTAACTTTTGTAACGGTATTAAATTGGTTATGGAATTCGGTGGCTGAAAAATCGAAACAAAGTATGCAGCAATCGGAAGTTGAACAATTGCACAAGGAGGCCGAGCTAATTAAACTACGTCAACAGTTACAACCACATTTTTTGTTCAATAGTTTAAACAGCATCAGTGCTTTGGCGGGTTCAAATCCGGCGCAGGCGCGAAAAATGATACAACAATTGTCGGATTTTTTACGTGGCACATTAAAAAAGGATGAAGACCAAAGCTTGAGTTTGGAAGAGGAATTAAAGCATTTGGCCCTTTACCTTGACATTGAAAAAATTCGTTTTGGTGAGCGTTTGACTGTTTTATTGGATTGCGACGAAGCAAGCAAAGACAAAAAAATTCCGCCCTTATTATTGCAACCCATTGTTGAAAATGCCATTAAGTTTGGCTTGTATGGCACCATTGATGACGTAAAAATTAGTTTGCGCGCAAGCGTGCAACAAAATAATTTGGTGATAGAAGTTGTAAATCCTTTTGATGCCGATGCAGCGCAAGCAGGCAGTGGCACAGGATTTGGATTACGATTTATTCAACGCCGTTTGTTTTTGTTGTATGCGCAGAACAATTTACTACGCACCTCGCAAAAGGATCATTTATTCACCACACAAATTATCATCCCCCAATAACATGAAACGCGTAATCATTATCGACGACGAAGTGTTGGCGAGAAACATTGTAAAAGACTATTTAAAGGAATACCCTCAATTAAATGTGGTGGCCGAATGTGCTAATGGTTACGAGGGTGTTAAAGCCATCCAACAACATCAACCCGATTTAATTATTCTCGATATTCAAATGCCGAAAATTACCGGGTTTGAAATGTTAGAATTGCTTGAGCACTTGCCGCAGGTAATTTTTGCAACCGCTTATGATGAATACGCCATTAAAGCTTTTGAAGCCAATGCCATTGATTATTTATTAAAGCCTTTTAGCGAAACGCGCTTTGATCAAGCCATTCAAAAGTTTTTGGCCCAACCAAAGGGCGCAGCAAAAGCGGATTTAAAATTGCAAAACATGTTGAATCAAGATCAACTGGCTGAAGAAAAAACACGCATTGTGGTGCGCAACAACAATGAAATTAGCATTGTACCTGTGGGCGACATTCAATACATTGAAGCTTACGATGATTATGTAAAGTTGTTTACCAAACAAAGTTATTTTCTGAAAAAACAAACCATGAATTATTACGAGCAGGTATTAGATCCTGTCATGTTTTTTAGAACACACCGTTCATTTATCATCAATTTGCAGCAGCTCACGCGCATTGAGCCATTGGAGAAAAACACCTATTTGGCTTTATTAAAAGATGGTAAAAAAATTCCTTTGAGCCGACCGGCTTATTTAAAATTAAAAGAAAAATTGGGCATTTAAGCTTCCAAATTTTGTTGCCATTTCCAGGCACTTTGCATCATGTCGTCGATGTTATATTGCGGCAACCAATTTAATTCGCTTTTGGCTTTGGTGTTGTCGGCATATACGGCAATCACGTCGCCGGCCCTTCTAACGCCAATGGTGTATGGTAGTTTTAAACCACTTACTTTTTCAAAAGAGGCGATGGCTTCCATTACGCTAACGCCAATACCGGTGCCTAAATTATATAGACTTAAATTGGTTTTGTTTTTTTTCTGCACCAAATAATCCAATGCTTTTACGTGTGCATCGGCAATGTCAGTAACATGTATATAATCACGAATGCAATAACCGTCGCGTGTGGGATAATCGTTGCCAAAAACGGTGAGGCTGTTTTTTCCAACCGCTGTTTGGGTGATGATGGGTACCAAGTTGTTTGGTTTTGAGATGGGCATTTCGCCATTTAGGCCACTCATGTGCGCGCCAACAGGATTAAAGTAGCGCAGCATCACGGCATTAAATTGCGGATGGGCTTGACAGAAAAATTCAATAATTTCTTCACCCACCTGTTTGGTGTGGGCGTATGGACTTTCGGCTTTTTTTAAAGGCGTTTGTTCGGTAACCGGCAATTGGTCGGCATTACCATATACTGAGCACGAAGATGAGAAAATAAAATTGGGAATATTTTTACGTTCACAAAACTTCAATAAATTGTTGAGCGATTCAATGTTGTTGTGGTAATACAAAATGGGATCTTTTACGCTGTCGGGTACCGATTTAAAAGCAGCAAAATGAATAATGCCTTCGATGTTTTCGAGCGCATCTAAATTTTGGCTGATGGCATTTTGATCGCATAAATTGAGTTGAATACTTCTGAAGTTTTGATTGGTGATTTGGCGAATGCGATCGTAGGCGGCAGGTGCTGAATTACTAAAGTTGTCGATAGAAATAATTTCGTATGTACTTTTTAATAAAAGTTCGATGATGGTATGAGAACCGATATAACCCGCGCCTCCGGTAACAAGTATTTTCTTCATGCGTTCAAATGTACTTAAATTTTAGCCTGAGCAGATTAGTGATGGTTTAAGGTTTTGTGATCAAATGCGCAAAATATTCGACATAATGACTTATATTTACGACGAAATTAATATTATTAACGATTAAACTTTAAAAGCACAGGCCTTAAAAATATTAAAAGTATTTGAAAAGAATAGTGGCCAGTAAGTTTTTTTTAAACCATTGAGTAAGTTAAAAACAAATAATTATAAGCAATGCACACGTTGTGTGATGGATAGCAGTGATGCGGACATTACATTTGATGCAAATGGTTATTGTAATCACTGTAGCGATTTTTTGCAAGAAACCATTTATAAAACCTATCAAGGTGAAAAAAGTGACAAGGCTTTGGCTGAGTTATTGAAGCGCATCAAGTTAAAAGGGAAAAATAAAGCCTATGACTGTGTGCTTGGTATTAGCGGAGGTGCTGATAGTTGTTATACAGCCTATCAATGCCAACAATTAGGTTTGCGGGTTTTGTTGGTGCACGTTGATAACGGTTGGGACACTGCCACCTCAGTGAGTAATGTAGAAATTGTTTGCAAAAATTTAGGATTGGATTATGTGAGTAGGGTTTTGCCTTGGGATGATTTTAAGGAAATTCAATTATCACATTTACGGGCCTCAGTGCCCGAATTGGAATCACCAACTGATATCGCCTTGTTGGAAGAGTTGCACAAAGTGGCTGCTGAGTATGGCATTCAGCACATTGTAATGGGCGGTAATTTTATCACGGAAGGCATATTGCCGAAAAGTTGGCATTACAATGCAAAGGACAAAAAATATGCTAGGGCCATCCACAAACAATTTGGGCGGGGAAAAACTAAATACTTTCCTTCGTTTGATTTTTTGCAAGAGATGTATTACAAATTTTGGAAGGGCATTAAAATTGTGTATCTCTTAAATTATTTGCCATTTCAAAAAACCGAAGCCATAAAATTACTTGAAGGTTTGGGATGGAAAAAATACGGTGAAAAACACCACGAATCGTTTTATACCCGTATTGTGCAATCGTATATTTTGCCAAGAAAGTTTAATATTGACTATCGCAAAGCGACCTTGTCAACCAAAATTTGTAATGGCAGTATTGAACGTGATGAAGCCTTGGAAAAGTTAAAACAATCGCCCTTTAAAGCAGAAAGCATTGAAAGTGAAATTGTATATGTTTGTAAGAAGTTGGGAATTACGCGTTCTGAATTTGATGACATTATGCAACAAAAACCGCGCAGTTACAAGGATTTCCCCAATCACCAAAAACTGCTTGAATGGCTATACGGCTTGTATAGGAAATTTTAATAAAGAAGTTTGATTGAGTTTTTGGTTTTGTTCGGCTCCTCCGGAGCCGTGTTCTTACAGGGTTTATTTTTTTAAATATGTTTGGCTCCTCTGGAGCCATGATTTTTTCAATGTTTTATTAAATTTGATTTTAAACCGATGAAAAATATTTTAGGTGATTTTTGTTCAAGCGGTCCCGGAGGGACCAAACAGATTTAAAAATATTATATGAATACACCATTGCCCCAGAGGGGCAAAACAAATTGTTATTAATCGAATAGGTTTAAAATTGGTTTATGCGGTTTTTTAATTACAAACAATTTGAAATTTAAATTCGATTACAGTTCTGAGAGTTCACCTCATTGTTCGGCTCCTCTGGAGCCATGATTTTTAAGTCGATTTGTTTTTAAATCTGTTTGGCTCCTCCGGAGCCATTGAATAATAATGAATGCTAAACCAATTTTTCACAATCAAATCGCATCGCTGATTATGAATTAATGCTAAAATGTTGCAAAACATTTTTGTTCATTTTG
>CANGGP010000094.1 GCA_947453445.1 Sphingobacteriaceae bacterium | reverse complement strand
CCCAATTGAATTTGACCAAACACAACACATACCTAAAGGCCTTTTTAAAGGATTTGAAAAACCATGGCATTGCTTGTAATATGGATGCGAATGTTTTGATTGTAAAGCACAATGAAAAAACATTAAAATTTTTGATAGCAGATGCGCCGGTTGCAATTGTTGCCGAAAAGCCGCAACATGTGATTCCTTTTGATTATTTGGTAAACAGTCGGCAAAAATTATGTGGGATGATTTTGTCGCAATTAAAAATGAACCAGAAAATTTTTGCGCGCAAATGTGAAGTCAAAAAAGTAGAAAAGTCAGAGGCCGAAATTTTTTTCAATCAACACCATTTATTGGGCGCCACGGGCAGTGCCTATAATTTGGGATTGTTTTATGAAGGTGAATTGGTGGCACTAGCATCATTTTCGAAAGGCAGAAAAATGAATCGTTTGGCGGCGCATGAACGTTCATTTGAATTGATACGTTTTTGCAACAAAACAGGCCTTACGGTAACGGGGGGATTAAGCCGCTTATTAAAAACATTTTTTGAGTTGAAAGCAGCCGGCGACATTATGACCTATGTGGATAAACAATTTTCGGATGGTCAATCTTTTATGAAAGCCGGATTTACTTTGCACAGCGAAAAAGCGCCGCTACAATTTTTAATTAACCGAAATACTTTTGAAAGAAAACTGTTTCAGGGTGAAAGTTTTGATGGTGCTAATTTCTACCTTGGTGAAAATGCCGGCAGCATAAAAATGGTGTATCTAACAAAAAAGAAGTGAATTATAACTGCATAACCATATTGGGACCAACAGCATCGGGCAAAACAAAATTGGCCTGTGCATTGGCTGCCGAATTAGGGGCTGAAATCATTAGTGCCGATTCGCGGCAGGTTTACCAACAACTTGACATTGGCACGGGGAAAGATTTGGCGGAGTATGTGGTAAATCAAAAACAAATTCCTTATCATTTAATCAATATTGCTTCACCTGATAAACAATATTACTTGCACAATTTTGTAGAAGAGTTAAAAAATAGTTTTTTGAGTATACAGGGCCGGGGCAAATTGCCAATTATTTGCGGGGGAACCGGTTTGTATTTGGATGCCTTGCACAAAGATTTTTCGAATACACAAATTGGGGAAGACCATTTGTTACGCGCTGAATTGGAAAAATTAAGCAAAGAACAATTAACGCAAATGCTTCAAAATTATGCGGTATCGTTTTGGCAGCATGTGGATTTAAATTCTAAAAAGCGCATCATCAGGGGGATTGAAATTGCCAAGCACAAACAAACACATGGTGAAGTTTCCTCAAACCAAAAGGCCATTTATCAACCCGTTTATTTTGGCACAAACAGCACTATTGAGATCAGAAAACAAAAAATCAGCGAGCGATTACAAGCGCGATTGAACAATGGCTTGTTAGAAGAGGTTGAGCAGCTTTTAAAAAATGGTTTAACACATGCGCGCTGCATGCAATTGGGCCTTGAGTATAAGTTTGTGTCGATGTATTTAAGATCTGAAATCGATAAAAATGATTTGTTTCAATTACTTCAAACGGCCATTTTTCAATATGCAAAGCGGCAAATGACTTGGTTTAGAAAAATGGAAAAAGAAGGAATTAAAATTAACTGGTTGCCTTTGGATGCCGACTTTGAAGAGGCCTTGCAATGGATGCGAAAAACATTGAAAGCTTGATAAAAATCAGCACGAATGGATAAAAATCGATAAATTTGCAAGACTATTTAAATCGGATTGAAAGACTAAATCTGAGAAAAAAAATGATGAGTGGAACAAAAATAGATATCGGTCACACCCAAATTAGCAAGCGTGACGATGGTGTTGTTCTTATAGAAGGTAGCAACCGCGTTTACACGGCATTTGATATTAAAGAAATTCACCAAGCGATCAGAAAAATTAACAATAACGAAAAGGTATTGCTGTTAATAAAGGCCGATCAATACACCAGTTTGGATCAAGGAGCCAGGCAATATCTTTCAAGCCCTGAATCCGGTTTACAATCAATTGCAGAGGCCTACGTCATTCGTTCACTTTCGCAACGTTTACTGCTTAATTTTTTAATTAAGGTAAATGGTACACCTGTGCCTTCTAAATTTTTTACAAGCATTTTTGAAGCCGAAAATTGGTTAAACAGTTTTAGATCATCTGAAAAAAAACTTGAAACAGATGCCATTGAACGGTCTTCGAATCCTTAAAGTCGACCGGCATAAAGTAAATTAAACACCAAAAAAATGGAAAAACTCAGTGCCAACACCAATGCTTTAAATTGGTTTGAAATACCCATGCTTGATATATCAAGAGCGCAATTATTTTACGAGCATATTTTTGATATTCAATTTCAAAAGATGGAAATGAAAGACATGGTGATGTTGTTGTTTCCATCGCAGGCGCCAAAATCAGGCGGGGCATTGGTGAAGAGTCCGTTTCATCATCCCAGTAAAGAAGGTGCCATTATTTATTTGAATGCAAATCCTGATTTAAAATTGGTATTGAATAAAATTGAAGCGGCGGGTGGAAAAATAGTGATGCCTAAAACTGCTATTGGTAACAACTTGGGCTTTATGGCTTTTTTTGTAGATTCAGAAGGCAATACCTTGGCCTTGCATTCAGGACAATAAATATTTGATTCATTTTTTGAGGCATTTCTTGCAAGCCATTAATTTTCTAACAAACGCCGCATGCATATTCGAACATACGAGGCCAATGACCGCGAAGCTTGCTTGGCTATTTTTGCGAGTAATACACCGCCATATTTTGATGTCTCTGAATATCAGTTTCTCGACAATTGGTTGACAAAAAAAGGCCAAGGAGAATTGTGTTATGAAAGCAATGCAGCAGAAACTTTTTTTGTACTTGAAATCGAAAACAAGGTGCTGGCTTGTGGGGGTTATTATATTCCAAAAAACGAAAAACGCGCCAATATGGTTTGGGGCATGGTGCATCAAGCTGCGCATCATCAGGGTTTGGGGAAACAATTGCTTTTATTTCGTGTCGATGAAATCACAAGGCTCTATCCACTTCATAGCATTTCATTGGATACTAGTCAGCATACCTTTCGTTTTTTTGAACGTCTCGGTTTTAGAACCCTTAAATGTATTCATAACGGTTATGGTGAAGGATTGCATCGCTACGACATGTTAAGAGAAAAAAACATTTCCTGATAAAAATCAAGCCTACAAAAACCACAAAGCCTTTAACTTTATCTGATAAAAAAATCAGCATGAAATTCAAATTAAGTTTATTTTTTGGCCTTGCAATTTTAATAGTTGCTTGTAAAGTACAAGCTCCAAAGCGAACAATAATTTTAAAGTCAGGGTTAAAAGACATTAAGTATAGCATCAATGGAAAACGCTCAGATTGGCATATTTCGCCCGAGCTTAAACCGGATGTGTTAAAAGTAGAATGTTTGCGCGACAGCAATGCAGTGGGTTTTAAAACCGATGTTGACTCCATCTTTTTTTCAGTGAGTGTACACGACACAATTAGTTTTATTGTGTTGTTGAATGGGCGCGATACAGCTTATACACAAATTATAGGCATTGAAAAAAACGTCAATTTTTCGGCGGCTTATATTCAAGAACACAAGGGGAAATTTGAGGTGGCTGTGCCTGAAGTGCATGAATTGGCCAATATTTTGGTGGCCATTGGTAAAATCGGGCAACTTGATTCGAACATGGTGGATATGACCACGCCTTATTACAAAAAAGTGATGCAAACATTTTTACCCTTTGCCAATCACCCGGCGGTAGCAGTAATCAACAAGAACATTACCAAGGTGATGGACGATTATAGTTACGGCTATTATTATGCGCTAAAGATGAATGCCTGTGGTTATGTATTTAACGAACAAAATGAAATCATCAATAAGGGCAATGTAAAACGCATGGGCTTCGATGCGCCTGACGATCCATTTTTAATCAACAGCAAAATATTTGCCGACTTTGCAAAAGTGTCGAATTTTAGAATGTTTTATCAAGCCAATAAAAATTATTATGATAGTTTAGTTGCTTTGTACCGACAATTAAATCCAATTGACAAAATGCAAAAATGGTTGGAGAAAAAATTTGGATTTAGTTATGGTAATTACTGCGTTTACTTTTCGCCTTTGATTGGCGGAGCGCATGCCACCACTAGGTTTGCTGATAATGGGTTTGAACAAACGTATATGTTTGTTTGCAGAGCCGAGAAGTATCCTAATCGCAACGATGCCTTAAATGAAATGATTAATTCAAGGGTGGTGTTTACCGAAATTGACCATAATTTTATCAATCCTGTTACCGATAAATACACCCAACAAGTAAACAAAGCATTTGCTGACAGAAAAAAATGGGTGAAGGAAACAAGTTCAAATGGCACAAGTATGTATGGTTCGCCATATGCGGTATTTAATGAATACATGACATTCGCATTTTATTCATTGTATTGCCTGGAAAATTTTAATCCAAAAGATGTCTTGTCAATGATTCAAATTATGGAAAAAATGATGGCGGATGGCAGAAGTTTTATCCATTTCAAAGCATTTAATGAAAAATTAATTTCGCTTTACGCGTCGAAAAAAAGCATAAGTGTAGATGAATTGTATCGCGAAATGCTGAACTGGAGCGAGAAGCAATAACTAACGGAAACACTTTCTCAAGAATTGCCTGAGTGCTTTGTTGCTTTGTCGTGGTGATTCTAAAAATCCAAAATGTCCATCGTGTTCTAAATACAAAACACTTTTGTCGCGTATCATTTCGGCTTGACTTAAAAGTTGTTGATAGGGCAATACATTGTCTAATTCTCCAATCACCATCATCATGGGATATTGCAACCAACCCAACAAAAGATCGCGTGCAGGCCTGTCGCGCATGCCATGCAAGGCTGCAATGATGCCGCGTTGGTTGGTTTGCTTTGCAATTTGGTAGGCAAAGGCAATTTCATCTTTTAAATATTTAAGATTTTTACTGGCAAATAAATTTTGAATGGTGGTTTTGGTGTAAACCGATTTGCTGGCTTTTACCAATTCGATGGCCCTTAATCGATCACGTTTTTTTTCGAGTGAATCGGCATAAGCTGTGCTGTGAAATAAACAAATGCCTTTTAAATGATCAGGAAATAAATCGGCAAAGGCAAGCGCTACATAGCCGCCCATGCTGTGCCCAATGATGACATATTTTTTTAAACGCAAGGAATCTAAAACTGCTTTTACGCATTTGGCCATCAATTCCATGCTGTGTGCATATCCAAAATTGGCGGTGCCGCCATGTCCGGGTAAATCAATGGCAATAACCCGATACGATTTCGATAAATTGATAATGGTTTTCTCCCAAATTTGATGGGCGCCTAAAAAGCCATGTAAAAGCACAACCACTCTACCTTTACCGGTATCGGAAAAGCACACTGTGTCGTTTTTGAAGACTGTTTTTTTAAGCATCACCCAAATAAAAAGGCCCTACATAGTTAATTCAAAAATGGCTAAAAAGCAATATCAGAAGCTTGTGATGCCGAGGCTTTTTGTTTAAAATTACACGAACATGGCCTTTAATGGCTTGTTTTTGATGGGTGGATTACATTTAAGAACAACAAGCTAAAGTGCTGATTTTGATCATACCCTATTTAAGGTATTTAATTATTCGCTTAAAAAACTTAGCTTTAGTGTGTGAAACACATGACCACTTTAAACGAACTAAAACCCGGCGAAAAGGCCATCATTCGTTCATTTAGCAACGAAGCCTTGTCTTCAAAGTTAATCGACATGGGCTGTTTACCGGGGGAATTAATCACCATTTCGAGGTTGGCGCCTTTGGGCTGTCCTTATATGATCCATGTATCAGGCTATGAGTTAAGTCTTCGCAAAGCAGAAGCGATGACCGTGATGGTAGAGACCTTAAGTTAAACCTTGTCTGATTTATCCGCAAATACACATTTAAAAATCGCCCTGGTTGGAAATCCCAATGCAGGCAAGTCTACTTTATTTAATGCCTTAACGGGTTTAAACCAAAAAACCGGCAATTACAGTGGTGTTACCGTTGATCGTTATGAAGGAAAGTGCAGTCACCGTGTGGGTAACCTGCAATATGAATTTTCAATTTTAGATTTACCGGGTTTATACAGTTTGTATCCCAAATCGAACGATGAGGTGATTGCCTGCCAAACCTTGTTGGATGAAAAGGAAAAAATTGATGTGCTGGTGATTGTGGCTGATGCCACCAATTTAAAGCGGCACTTGATGCTTGCCAGTCAATTAATTGATTTAAAATTTAAAACCGTATTGGCTTTAAACATGATGGATGAAGCCGTTCAACAAAACATTTTAATTGATGTGGCCGGATTATCCGAAACACTTTCAGTTCCAATTGCTGCAGTTGATTCAAGGCATTCGAAGGGGGTGGAGGAGCTCAAAGATTTAATCACCAAAGCCAAAGTGAGTGATGCCATGTTTTATGATTTGAATTCGGAAGTGGTGAAGGAAAAAGGATCTTACAAAAATTATATCCGCGAATCTTTACAAACAACACAAGTTCAAACATTCGAGAACACCGATAAAATTTACCGCTTTAACATCATCAATTATCTTCTCGCAAAGTATGTAAAAAGTCCTGCGCAATTGTCGCAAAAGGAAATGAGTTCGAAGATTGACGCATTTGCTACGCACAAAGTATTTGGTTATGTGTTGTTGTTGTTTATTTTGTTTTTGGTTTTTCAATTCATCTTTTTCATCAGTGAATCACCCATGAATTGGATTGAACAGTTTTTTTTGCAAGTGGGCAATTATGTGCATGATGCCATGCCTGCAGGGCAACTCAACGATTTAATTGTAAACGGATTAATTGCAGGCATAGGCGGTGTGGTGATGTTTGTGCCGCAGATTGCTTTTTTATTCATGTTCATTGGCTTCTTGGAAGACTCGGGCTATATGGCCCGCGCCAGTTTTATCATGGACCGATTGATGCGGCCTTTTGGATTAAATGGCAGTTCGGTGATTCCATTAATCAGCGCAACGGCTTGTGCTGTGCCGTCGATTATGGCTACCCGTTCGATTAAAAATGTAAAAGAACGACTCATTACCATTTTTATTTTGCCTTTAATTTCTTGTTCAGCCCGCTTGCCTGTTTATACATTATTGATTTCAGTGTTGTATCCCAACAATACTTTTTTGGGCATTTTTAATTCGAAAGGATTGGTACTGATGGCTTTTTATTTAATTGGTTTCACCATTTCATTGCTTACAGCCTTGGTATTAAAGAAAATTGTCAAAACCAACGAGCATTCATTTTTTATCATGGAATTGCCTGTTTACAGAAGGCCACAACTAAGAACCATCGGCATTTTGGTATACAATAAAGTAAAAGTTTTTGTGGGCGAAGCGGGTAAAATTATTTTGGCAATTTCAATTGTGTTGTGGTTTTTAAGTTCACATGGCATTTCGAAGGAATACAAGGAGTTAGATGAACAAGTGCTTGCCGTGCAAAAAAGTGATTTGGTTTCAAATAAGGAACATGTGATAAAACATCTTGAGTCGCTTAAATTGGAGAACTCTTATATTGGTGATTTAGGACATTTTATTGAACCCGTAATTGCGCCTTTGGGTTTTGATTGGAAAATAGGCATAGCACTCATTACTTCTTTTGCAGCCAGAGAGGTGTTTGTTGGCACCATGGCAACCATTTACCAAAGCGGCGAAAGCAATAAAGAGGAAGGCATTAAAGAAAAATTACTCAAAGAAGAAGATGTGTACGGCCATAAAAAATACAACACCGCGGTGTGCTGGTCCTTGCTGTTATTTTACGCCTTTGCCTTGCAATGCATGAGCACCATTGCCGTTGTAAAGCGCGAAACTAACGGATGGAAATGGGTGTTTGCACAACTCATCTACTTATCTGTATTGGCTTATGGTTCAGCATTTCTAGCCCAGCAAGTACTTTCTTAGTTTTATTTTCAATTATTTTTTTCATTTTTACATTAAATTACTTTTATGAATTGTATTCTTCCAAAATGGATTGCCATATTCATGCTGATTTCGCATATTGGTTTTGCGCAAGCAAGCATGTCTATTTCGCCTTTGCCAATCGACACGCCAAAAACCCCGCCAATTAAGCGAGATACTTACAGAGCCAGCAACGATAGAAGCAGCGATTTAATACACAGCAAATTGGAAGTGTCGTTCGACTGGAACCTTTGTCGTTTAAACGGCAAGGCTACTTTGTTGTTGAAGCCTTATTTTTACCCCACAAACATGTTGTTTTTAAATGCAAGAGGGATGGAAATTAAAAGCCTTGAAGTATTTGATGTGGCCGTGGCCGGTAGTGCTAAACCCTTGATGGGTAAAAAAATAATGAATGCGAAGTACAGCTATGAGCACGATTCGTTAAAAATAAATTTGGGTAAAGAGTTTTACAGCGTGTCGCATTATTTTGTGGTGATTAATTATGTAGCCAAACCGAATGAATTAAAGAATGAAGGCGGCAGCGCGGCCATTAGCGACGATAAAGGTTTGTATTTTATCAATCCCAAAGGTGAAAATCCTTTAAAAATGCCGCAAATATGGACCCAAGGCGAAACACAATCCAATTCGGTTTGGTTTCCAACCATTGATAGTCCGAATGAAAAAATGACCCAAGAAATTTACATGACGGTGGATGACAAATACACCACTTTGTCGAATGGTACTTTGGTTTCTTCAACTAAATTGCCCGGCGCCAAACGCGTTGATTATTGGAAATTGGATCAGCCACATTCACCTTATTTGGCCATGATGGCGGTTGGTGAATTTAAAAAGGTTGTGGATGCTCCTTGGAAAGGCAAAGAAATTAGTTATTATGTTGAGAAGGAATACGAAGCCCATGCCAAAGCCATTTTTGGCGATACCCGAGAGATGATTGAGTTCTTTTCGAATAAGTTGGGAGTGCCTTATGCATGGCCGAAATATGCACAAATTGTGGCCCGTGATTATGTGAGCGGCGCCATGGAAAATACCAGCGCCACTTTGCACGGCGATTTTATGGTGTATCAAACCACCAGAGAAACTTTGGATGAGAAAAAAGGCAATGATGTGATTGCACATGAACTTTTTCACCAATGGTTTGGCGATTTAGTGACCTGTGAAAGCTGGAGCAATTTATCATTGAATGAAAGTTTTGCTACTTACGGCGAATATTTATGGGAGGAATACAAAAACGGTCGTGATGCCGCCGATTACCACAGTTATCAAAGCCGCCAAGGCTATATCAATTCAAAAAAAGAAGCCAACTTAATTCGTTTTAACTACGAAGACAAAGAAGACATGTTTGACGGCATTTCATATAATAAAGGCGGTCAGATTTTACACATGCTTCGCAAAGCTGTTGGTGATGCTGCGTTTTTTGCATCACTCAAAAACTACCTTGAAACAAATAAATATAAAAATGCCGAAGCACACAACTTACGTTTGGCTTTTGAAGAAACAACAGGCAAAGATTTGAATTGGTTTTTTAACCAATGGTACTTCGGCAAGGGTCGCCCTGATCTTTTGGTAACGAGCAAATACAATGCAAGCAATGGCAGTGTAGACATTAGTGTTGAACAAAAGCAAGATTTAAAATCAATGCCATTGTTTTTATTGCCTTTGGAAATTGACATATATATCGACGGAAAAGTAGAACGCAAGCACATTGTGATTGATGCCCAAAAAAATGATTACAGTTTTAAAACCACGGGGGCGCCACAGCTGGTTAATTTTGATGCAGAACGACAATTGTTATGCGATTTAACTTACAACAAATCAACAAATGAATATATTTTTCAGTACAACCATGCGCCATTGTTTGGCGATCGTTGGGAGGCTTTACACCGCTTAGAATCAGAGATGGGAAAGCCCGAGGTTTTTAATTTGTTTGTGAATGCCGCCAAAAAGGATGCATTTTACATCATTCGCAATTATGCCATTGGGCAATTGGAAAAAGCATCTGAGAATGTATTACTTGAGGTGAAAAAAACACTATTCGACATTTATCTAAACGATTCAAAAACATTAACCCGTGCCAAAGCATTGTCGAGTTTAAACGCCAAGTTTGAAAAAGACCATGATGTACAAAGTTGGAATGAAAAAGGATTGAACGAACAATCTTTTGCCATTGTTGGTGAAGCACTTCAAGCCATCAGTAAAACAAATACCGTGTTGGCCATGCAAAAGGCAAAACAATTAGAATCGGAAGCTGGCAAAGACATTATTTATCCGATTGCAAATTTATACGCAGCAAATGGTGCTGATGAACAGGTGGCATTTTTCCATCAAAGCCTAAGTAAATTAAGCGGCTTCGAATTGTTGTCGTTGATGATGGATTATGCTAAGTTGGCCAAGCGCTG
>CANGGP010000093.1 GCA_947453445.1 Sphingobacteriaceae bacterium | reverse complement strand
GCCTTAATCAATTCAGATAAGGATGAAGACAGTCCATGCATGCAAGCCGATGGTAGCAGCTTTTTCTTTAGTTCGGAGGGATTTGAATCTTGTGGCGGATTTGATGTTTTTAAAGCCATTTATATTGCAGGTGATTCGGTTTTTTCGAACCGCGAAAATTTAGGTTTTCCAATCAATTCAATAGCCAACGATTTTGGTTTTGTGATTTCAGCAAATGCCGAGGAAGCTTTTATTTGTAGTGATCGCAAGGGCGGTAAAGGATTGACAGACTTGTACAAGGTAGAACCGAATTTTAAAAACTACATACCAACGCTTTGTATTTTAAAAACAAAGGTGCAATGCGATGGGCAATTCGGGCAATCGCAGGTGAAGGTCATTGATAAAAAAACTGGAAAACTTGTGAGTGAATCTTTTTGTACATCTGCCAATATGCCATCTATGTTTGTTTTAAGCAACGGCAACAACTATGAATTAGTGATCAAGAGCAATCGTTTTAAGCCTAAAAAAATAGATCTTGATTTGAGCGCCATGCAAGGATTTATTGAATTACACAAAGAAATTGAATTTGTAAGTGGCGTGGATAGTTTGAATCCGCTGGACATTAAAAACGAGGTTTTGCTTTCAAGTGCAAACAATCACGACAAGAAAAGCAAGGCCGGTTTAAACAATCAAGTAGAAGCGCAGGTGGTGAATCACAATGCAGTAAAGTCGGAAAACGCAAATGCGCTATTCCATTTTCAAACCTTTAAAACATCGGGAAATTCAATCGGCATGGCCAGTCGAGAAGAAAGCGATTTGGATGTGCGTACAAAAGAAAGTAAAAAGAGTCAAAATAAGCATGATGAAAATATTAAAATTGAACTTGGGGCGATTGAAAATACGCAAGAAAGTAATGTTGAAAAAAGCATCACTTTGATTCAAAATTTGGAGAATATTACAGATTCGGCAGAAATTGAAGACCGCAAGGCATTGATGGATTGGTTTGGAGAATCGGCAAGTGTAGCGGTGAAGGAGACATTTATTCCGAAGACTGAAACGCAGAAGCGAATTTTGGCTTGTAAGGAGCGCAATGGAGGGGTAAGAAAAGCCGGTTTAACTTTTAAAATTCAAATTGCGGCCAATAAAGAAAACAGCAATAAACAATTTCCACAATTAAAGCATTTGGGTAAAATTGAAAAAATGGATTACCATGATGATTTTATCAGATATACGATTGGTGGTGATTTTAAAACATACGCCGAGGCCTTTGAATTGGGTAAAAAGGTGATTGAAGCCGGTTATAGTGGCATTTATATTTTTGGGGTGATGGATGGTAAACGCTACAAAGTGGAAGATTTAATCGCCGAAGGGATATTTAAGTAGGGGGCTAGTCTTTTTGACACGAGTGGCCTGTATTTTAGAAAAAGCCAACTGCTGGTATTCTTTGAAGAAACAGGGTAAATTCCGGAAGTTTTTGTTGTTATTCTGCGCCCATCCTCACATTCATTCAATCGCTACATGACATTCATCAAATACGGCTAAATAATGAAAAATAAAAAAAACTAACGCACATATTTTTCTTACTTTTGCTTACAGTTTTTATCAATTCTTTATAAAACTGTATGCCACACACAACCAAATATATTTTTGTTACCGGAGGGGTAACATCATCACTCGGAAAAGGAATCATTGCAGCATCATTGGCCAAATTACTTCAAGCCAGAGGTTTTACGGTTACCATCCAAAAATTCGATCCATATATCAACGTCGATCCAGGTACTTTAAACCCATATGAACACGGTGAATGTTATGTTACCGACGATGGCGCTGAAACGGATTTAGACTTGGGGCATTACGAACGCTTTTTAAATGTGCGTACTTCGCAGGCCAATAATGTAACAACAGGACGCATATACCAATCGGTGATTGAAAAAGAACGCAAAGGCGACTTTTTAGGGAAAACCGTACAAGTTATTCCACACATTACCGATGAGATAAAAAACCGCATCAAGTTATTGGGTAAAACAGGTCAATACGAATTTGTAATCACTGAAATAGGTGGCACTGTAGGCGATATTGAATCTTTGCCATACATTGAGTCGGTTCGCCAATTAAAATGGGAACTGGGCCAAAATTGTGCGGTTGTGCACCTTACCTTGTTGCCTTATTTAGCTACCTCGGGAGAATTAAAAACCAAACCCACACAACACTCGGTGAAATTGTTGTTGGAATATGGTGTGCAGCCTGATGTGTTGGTATGTCGTTCAGAACATCCAATCAACAAAGACATCCGTAAAAAAATTGCCCTCTTTTGCAATGTATCGCCGGAGGCTGTGATTGAAGCCTTGGATGCCTCGACCATTTATGAGGTGCCCTTGTTAATGGAGCAGGAACGATTGGATGAGATTGTACTTAAGAAATTAAATGTTACAAAGGCCTCAACGGTGCAATTGGACAAGTGGAAGAACTTTTTGGAAAAGTTTCACCACCCTGCACATGAAGTCACCATTGGCTTAATTGGTAAATATGTTGAATTAAAAGAATCTTATAAATCTATCGCCGAGGCCTTTATTCATGCAGGAGCAGTAAATGATTGCAGTGTAAAATTAGATTGGATTCACAGTGAAAGTTTAACGGAAGAAAACATCGCTCAAAAATTAGGTTATTTAGATGCCGTGTTGGTAGCGCCGGGATTTGGTAACCGTGGCATTGAAGGAAAAATTGCCGCCATTAAGTACAGCCGCGAGAACAAGATTCCTTTTTTAGGCATTTGTTTGGGTATGCAATGTGCCGTGATTGAATTTGCAAGAAACGTCCTGGGTTTAAAAGACGCGCATAGCCGCGAAATGAACCCTGCAACGAATAGTCCGGTGATTGATTTACTCGAAGCACAAAAAAATATTTCGCACATGGGCGGCACCATGCGATTGGGTTCATACCCTTGTCATATTGAAGAAGGCACCTTGGCGCACCAAGTGTATGGTAAAACCGATATCAACGAAAGACATCGTCACCGCTACGAATTTAACAACGAATACACCAAAGATTTTGTGAATGCAGGCATGGTGTTATCGGGTGTAAATCCGGCTGCGGGTTTGGCCGAAATTGTTGAATTGCCTTCGCATCCATTTTTTATAGGGGTTCAATTCCATCCTGAATATAAGAGTACTGTTGAGAACCCGCATCCCTTGTTTGTAGGCTTTATAAAAGCAGCACTTGCCAAATCAGCGGCGAAATGAAGCTCGAAGAAATAGGATATTTTAGTAAGACACATGGGGTAAAAGGCGCCTTGGTATTAAAAAACAAGGTGGATTTTGATTGGGAAGCACTAACTGTATTGTTTGTTGAGCAAGCAGGTAATCAGGCCCCCCATTTTGTTTCAAAAATCAGCAAAGCCAATCAGGGAATGCTGGTTGAGTTGGAAGACATGACCCAAGTTGAAAAGGCAGCTTTATTAATTGGCAAAGCAGTTTTTGTTAATGAAGATTTGATTATTGAAACAGATGAAGAGGCCAGTTGGATTGATTACAGGGTGATTGATCAACGCCACGGTGATTTGGGTTGTGTATGGGCCGAAAGCGACAATGGGCAGCAAACCATTTTAGAATTGGAAGTACAAGGCCGCATGGTATTATTGCCTTTGGTGGATGAATTCATTGAAAAAATTGACGAGAATGAAAAGCGAATCTATTATAAGGCGCCGGAAGGCTTGATAGACTTATATTTGCGGGATGACGAAGAAAACTAAAAAAAATAGACTTTGGAATAAAAAAATTAATTAAATTTGCCCCTCATTATTCAATCGCTGTTAGGCGATTTATTAAATGAATTGGTTAGGTGGATGAGTGGCTGAAATCACCGGTTTGCTAAACCGACGTACGGTGTTAAGCCGTACCGGGGGTTCGAATCCCCCCCTGACCGCATAGTAAGGTATTGGTAGTTATTGGCCGGTATTGATAGGAACGGGATGTTATCATCCCGTTTTTTTTGTTAAAAAGGTTCGAACTTGTCTAGTTCCTCAACTTCCTGTTAATTTTCTTTATTTGCTTTATCCCATATTTATTCTCGGGATTGTATTGTAAAGATTTTGTATAATACATAAGTGCTAATTCATATTCTTTATTCAAAAGATAGGCGGTACCCAAGCCATTGTAGTTATACCAACGATGCGGAGAAAATTTTTCATTTATTTTGAGAACGTTGATGGCATAGTTTATTCTCTTTTTTGTTAGATAGTCGAATCCAACATGAAAAATATCCATTTCGAGAAAACCCAGCAATGCTTCAATCCGGTTATTTTTGATGTAAGCCGCCAGCGTGACCGAATCTTTCGCAAGATCTGTTATCTTCAATAGATTAATAAAGTCCTTTACTTTTGTAAATTTCATTAGTTGATCTTGGCCTTTTTCATTTTTCGGAAACATGGTGGGAATTGCCAAAACCGTATCCTTTTTCAAAAGATTTTCTTTCAGTTTAAATTTTATAGAGTAATTGTAATCATGATAAAAAAACAGGTTGATTGTGCCCTCGTTCAGATCATAAATTGTTGTGTACAGAGTTCCAGCCGCATTGTCTTCGCGTTCTTGATGTAGAGAATCACTGAGTGATGAGAGATAGCTTAAACTTGTATCTACTTTGGCAGAAATCAACTTCCTCCCTTTTTGATAAAACGGTAGTTCCACTTCATCTAGGTCAGGAGTTCGTGAAGGACAAAAATTTGAAACTAAATAAGTATCCTTATTTCCTTTGATCATAGTGTCCGATTCCACAACCAGGTAATTTCCCGCTTTGTCAACAAAGAAAATCATTAGTTTTGAAATTGAACTGAGATCATATTTCTTTAGGAAATTATAAACTTCATCAACATTCTGGCACGTTTTCATTATTTCTTTTTCAAAAATGTGTTCAAATTGAGGCTTTTTTGATTTCCTTCGAGATTTAACTTTTTCAGTTATTAGCCAATCGAATACTAAGCCTTTTTCATTCATGCCTCCTTGTGGAAACAAATCGTCGTAACCAATATACATAGAGCCATAATTTGCCGTCTTGCCCTTTTCAAACCAGATACGCGTATTGGCATTCCACCAATCTTCATTATTCCCAACAAATGTTTTGCCGGCCATCGTTATTTTATACATAGTGCAGGATATTAATTTAACCTGTAGAATAAACGTTAGGATGAAAATTATTCGGATCTGCATAAATGCCATTTGGTGTTTTCTATATTGTGTGGCGTTATAACGTATAAATTGTAAAAGGTTACAATAAAAGAAATAGCAGTGTTTTAAGTTGGCTTTATCTTTTTAAATGAGATACGCTTGTAATTTTGGGCTTTTTCTGAGTTAATAAACGGTTCAGCTTCTAGATAAATGAGGAACTGGTTAATAGCGGCCAAATCTCGTAATAGGGTATCGATTAGCGCTACGTCATTCAGGCCGTCAATTTTGTGCGGTGAAAAGGCCTTTTGCAAGCGGCTGTATTCCAATGAATTCAGTGGCTGTAGGTTCGAACTGGGTAACGTTCTTTCCGCCACAGAAGCAGAAAAAGCTCTTTCGGAAATTCCGGAAGGGCTTTTTCGCTTCGTGGCGGAACAGCAATTATATTGCATCGGGATTTTTCCTTCATGAATGCAATAGATATGTTTCGAACTTTTTGCAGTTCTTTCAGATGTAACCAAATGACTGGCAAATGTGTCGGTATGTTAAATTTTTGATAGATGTTATTGATTTATACAAATTGTTGAAATATTTACTGGCGGATATATGATAATTTTGTCTTCAATGAAAAAATACATTTTCTTGCTGATAATTATTTCTCTGTCTCAAAATTTAGGCGCCCAATTTTCTAAAAATGACTCCTTATTTGTTGGTAAAAGGGGCAACGTAATTTGGGATAGGAAAATCAATGTTTTTAATTTGGGAAATGAAAAATGGACGTCCTATTATCGAATTTATTTTAAAAAGGCCGGTGACTCAGATTGGCAAAAAGTAGGCAGATTTGGTAAGAACATCTTTCCGCATCTTAGCAAAAGTGAAGAAGTGTTGCTTAATTACAACACATATAAGGCACACAAAAAGCAAAGCTATGTTTTACTCTCATCAGCGATCGGTATTTTGACCGGCTGGACCTTATATACAGCTTATGAACTAAACAGGACGAATGATATTACCGTATACTTAAAACCAATCCCCATAGCAATGCTTGTTGGCTTTGAAGTGTGTTTTTATTTGGGTAAAAGAAAAAACACCAAAGGAGATCTGTATTTAATACAAGCTATTCGTAAGACAAATTCAAATTAAAAGGTAGAAACAAAAACGCTTCGCCAATTTTATGATTCTGGTGTGTCAATTTTGGCAGGTGAGGGGATTCAAAAGTACATATGCATCTATATTCAATAGCCGGGCTGTTTCAAAAGATTCACTTTTAACAATTCACTTTCAAATACCATCAAAACCAATGCATGTGCTACTGTAACCATAAGTTTCGGTAAGCCTTATCTTTATCGTAATCATTGGCTTGTTTTTCGATGTTAAAATACCGCTGTCCCCTTGGGTCGTTGCCAACACCTGCTAAATAGGCCCAGTTGCCCCAGTTACTGCAAACGTCGTAATCAATGAGTTGTTGTTCAAAATAAGCGGCACCATAACGCCAATCTAATTTCCAATCGTTACATAAAAAGCTGGCCACATTCTGACGGCCACGGTTACTCATAAATCCGCTATGTTTTAATTCCAACATATTCGCATCTACAAAGTCTACACCTGTTTTACCTTCAATCCATTTTTCTAACAATGCCTGATTGTGCTTATTTAAATTTGCTTTTTTATGCTGAATGCCATGTTGCAAGAAAAATTGATGATGGTATTTCTTCATCATGAAGCGGAAATAATCACGCCACAATAACTCAAACTCGAGCCAGTAAGTAGATTCATTGGCCGTAAAAGTCGCTTCGTATTTTTTTAGTTCCTGAAAAATTTGTCGTGGCGATAAACAACCAAGCGCCAACCATGCCGAGAATTTGGTGCTGTAATTTTCACCCAACAAAGCATTGCGGGTTTCTTTATAATGCCTTATGGATTGTGTTTCGTAAAAGTAAGATTGAATACGTTTTAAACCTTCAGTTTCTCCACCTTTAAAATTAAAGCAAGCACGTTTGTCGTGATTAATTTTTTCAAAACCCAATTGCTCAATCCCTTTTAATTGTATAGGTGCGATAGGGGGTGAAGCCATTCGTAAGGGTTTTTCAAAAACAGGTCTTACAATCGATTCCTTTTCTACTTTTTTTCTAAATGTTGTGAATACATCGGGAATATCTTTGATTGAAAATGGCAAATCCAAAGCGTGATATAAAGTGCTGGTGCTGTATGTATCTAATTCACAATCTAATTTCCATAAGTTCTTTTCAAGCAATGCCTGCCTTATTTTTTCTTCGTGTGCAACTTCGCGTTTGGTAAATACTTTTTTTGCCTTGTGTAAGCGGGCCAGTTTAAAGATTTCTATTTCGGGTTTGCCACTAACAATGGTTAATCCCGAACCAATTGCTCTTAAATTCTTGTCTAAATCAAGCAGTGATTCTAAGATAAATTGCATTCTGAATTTTTCTATTCTTTTAAAGCCAAATTCACCGGTTTTAAATTGGGCTTCATCAATACAGTAAACGGGAATAACTGCTTCACTTTGTTCAATGGCTCTTACCAAGGTTTCGTTATCATGCAAGCGCAAATCGCTTGTGAACCAAACAATAGACGTTTTGATCATAATTCATCGATGTGCTTTAAATAAAATGCAGCTTGTTCAAGTAAGTCGGCTTTGGTTTGGGACGACATTCTTCGCCAAACGTTGTACATCATGCCAATGCGGGGATTTTTAGCCAATTTATTTTCATGCTGATCATAAAAATTCCAGTACAAACTATTAAAGGGGCAAGCTTTATCGCCTGTTTTTTTTTCTTTTTTGTAAAAACAAGAACCACAATAATGACTCATTTTGTCGATGTACGTCGCAGAACTTACATAAGGTTTTGTACCTACAATTCCGCCATCTGCAAACTGACTCATGCCGCGCGTGTTGGTTATTTCAACCCATTCAATGGCATCAATGTAAATGCCTAAATACCATTGGTCAATGGCATCGGGATGAACGCCTGCAAGTAATGCAAAGTTTCCTGTCACCATTAAACGTTGTATGTGATGTGCATAGGCATAGTTCAGCGATTGGTTGATGGAATGTTTTAGGCAATTCATTTTTGTTTTACCGGTCCAATACCATTGCGGTAACTTTTTACTGTTTTCAAAATAATTGAGCTTGGCGAACCCGGGCATTTTATGCCAATAAATACCGCGCATATATTCGCGCCAGCCAATGATTTGTCGTACAAAACCTTCTATTTGATTAAAATCAATTTCATCGGGTCTTTTGTTCCATTCTGCAATGGCTGCCTGAATTACTTCTAATGGCGAAATCAATTTAATGTTTAATGAAAATGATAGGCGCGCATGGTAAAGCGACCAGCCATTTGGAGTCATCGCATCTTGATAGGTGCCAAAAAGTGGAAGACATTCAGAAACAAAAAACTGAAGCAGTACTAAGGACTGCTGGCGGTTAATAGGCCAGATATAGTTTTTGGCATCAATCCACCCAATGCTTTCTACCTTGGTTTTTTTAATGTCGTTTAAAATCAAGGATACATCATTGTTAAACTCTAGCGGGGGCATCACTTTGTGATTGACGGGTAACTTTTTGCGGTTGTCATTGTCGTAATTCCACTGTCCGGTGAGTGGCTGCGAACCATCCATCAAGATGTTGAACTTCTTTCGCATGTAACGGTAATAACTTTCCATCAAAAAAGCTTTTTTGCCTTTAAAAAAATCGCCGAGTTCTAGCCGATCACTCAAAAAGTGTTCACTGCTATATGATTGATGCGAGATGTTGAGTTGAGAAATTAATTGCTTTAAATTTTCATCTACTCGGTATTCATCCGGCTCCTGATATTCAAAATGTGTGAATTTGTATTTTGTAATTAAATGAAGACAGTTTTTGTTGAAACTTTGAAAATTATCTTCATCATTTAAACGGATATAAATGACCTTGTGTTGTACACTTTTTAATTCGCTCGCAAAGGCTTGCATGGTAGCGAAGAAACCAACAATCTTTTGAATATGGTGTTTGGCGTAGTCAGTTTCCGAACGAATTTCCATGAGCACATAAGTGATCTCATCATCCACTTTTTTATACCACGAATGGTTTATATTCAATTGGTCACCAAGTATGAGCCTTAATGTTTTATTTGCTTTCATTTTGTTTTTGCTTACGTTGCATTCGGCATTGATCACTGCAATATTTTACCTCGTTCCAATTTTTTTCCCATTTTTTTCGCCATGTAAATGGTTTATTGCAATGGATACAAATTTTATTTGGTAGGTTTTGTTTCTTGATGCCTTTCATGCATTTATTTTTGTTCTTTGCCAATTGATTTTCACCCCTGAGCCTTCTGCCATAAAAACTGATTGTGGTTTCAATGTGTTTAAAATTTCAAATGAATTGCCGTACATGCTTTTAAAGTCGCAAGTAATTTCTGAATGCAGCACCGTATTTATTTTCCAGCTTGGATGGTAAATTTCATACTCTACTGTACCTTTTTCTTTGGCATGCGCGTAGCCGAAATAATGCTCGAAAATAAATTCTTCTAAACTGCCCGCCATCATTTTTTCAGATTCATTTTTGGTTTCAACGTATATTCTGTTCCAGTTCTTATTGACTTGCCATTGGTACTCTATTTTTTTTAATTCCTTATGCAAGGCCCAATGGTGTTTTGTTCTAACGGTGCTATAACTTTCGTTGTACAATTTGTTCGCCAAGTAAGCCACAATTTTATAAGGTACCGTTTCATTAATAAATACAACCCCTCTTTTAAAATCACTTCCGATTTTTCGCTTCACATAAAAACGTAAATTAATTTCTTCAAATGTGCCAAAGTAGGGAATGGGTATATCAAATAATTTTGTTTTCTTAAACATAAATCCCACCAAACTGATATAAGCATTGCCTTCAAACAAGTCGAGTTCAACACCGTTTGGGAGATAGTCTAATAGCAAGCTTTGCGGAACAACATAGTTCGCCATGATGATGTTTTCCCAATTTGCTTTTAAAAAAATGGCCATGAATTATTGAGTTTTGTTTTTTCTTTTTGTTAAATGTGATTTTGGATTTGAAACATGCTTTTGTAAAATTCTGTCGCCTTCTAATCGTACCTCCTCTGTTTTTCGGTAGCCCCAAACAATGTCGCTGGCATATTTACGTGTGGCTTCAAGATCGATAATTGGAGCGGGATAGTCTATGCCAATTTCGCAACCATATAGACTTTGTTCAATCAAACTTAATTTCCAAGGCTCGTGCACCAAGTGCGCCGGCACATCTTTTAATGCAGGAATCCATTTCTTAATGAAAATTCCTTCAGCATCATGCTCTTCTGAATTTTT
>CANGGP010000092.1 GCA_947453445.1 Sphingobacteriaceae bacterium | reverse complement strand
TGCTTCCATTGTGCTTTTTAAATGAGTGGCGAAGATAATTATTTAGGAGGTTTTTTGAAACTATTGTTTAAACAATGTTTTGCTAAGAAATTAAGACTTTATCGCAATTGCGATGCGAATTCGACAAATCGATTGAATCGTTTTTTGAAAGGTTTAAAAGGATTAAAAAAAAGTGAAGCCATTTAATTTCTGATTACCAAATGAATGGAAACAGCTTGTATTTGGTTTTTTGGCTGTATTCACGGTATCCATTAAGTTCATTCAACAAGGTTTTATCCTCAAGTGCAGTGCGTAAAATCAGCAACAGTAAAGACATGGCCACCGGAATGCTCGACCACAATGAGCCGAAAATGAGCGGAAATCCCAATGCCTGAATCACAGAGCCTAAATAAGCAGGATGTCTCACGATGCTGTATAATCCTGTACTGCAACCTTTATGACCTCTATCGCTTTGAATGCGTACTGTACTGGAAAAGAACTTATTTTGTTTTTGCGCCAATAAAAAGAGGAATTGTCCGACGCCGGTCATTACAAAGCCTAACAGGTAAGCCATCACCGGAAAATTAGGTGAACTTTTGTAACGGCCTGAGTCGAGTCCGGCTGTGATAAACATGGCGATGGTAAGCAAGAAGGAGAGAAGTAGAATGATTTTGTCCCATTGCTTGGCGCCTGAGCCTGCCTTATTGCGTTCTTGCTTGAGATCCTCACCAATGGCCAAAGTTGTTTGACCCAATGCAAACATTGCAAAGCCAAGGATGACATATAACCAGGCCTGCCAATAAAAAACACTACCGGCACTGATGAAGGGTACAAGAAAAAAAATGGAAGTACCAATTAATTGTTTGACGATATAACTGCTGTTTTTCATTTGATTTTTACCATGATTTTTCACGGAATTTACTATTCAAGGTGGCACTTAAAGTATGAAAGAAAAATTTTCATTTAATTTCATGAATGAGCTGACGAAGCATTTTGGCGTGTTCCAAAATCTCAATGCTTTCGATGTTTTTAACCGATAATACAGGCGCTAGTTTTGGATACAGTTGTGGTTTGTTCAACCAATTTACCACTTGCTCTCTAACCCATTTGTTATAAGCAATGGGATAGGTTTTATTTGCGATAAAAAGCAATTGCAAATATTCCTGAAATGCTTTGCATAAAATATCAAATGCTTGAAAGTACAAGCCGCGTTTAACGAATAGGGCAATATGGTTTAAATCGTACGCACAGGCTTCATGTAAACTTTTTAAGCGTTCAAGTCTTAAAGTTTCGTTGTAATAAGGCAACCATTTTTCACGCAAGGCCATGTAGTGTTCGCCGGGTTGGTTCAATGGGGCAGAGTGACCAATTTGATTGCCAATTTCGATTTCAAAATAATTGATGGGTTCACCAATTTCAATTTTACCGGGCGCATAACGCCCGTCAATGAGGTCGAGATGTAAGTGTGCATAAGGACCGGAGGCTTTGTATGAGAGAATACTTTTATTTGTACGTGAAAATTTTAGCCATTCATTTTCGAGTTTTTTTCGATCACTTTTTGTGAATTTGGCTTTTAATAATATGGCAAAATCGAGATCACTTTCAGGAACGGCTTGACCACGTGCGCATGAGTTTACAGCCAATACCGTATCAACAATGCCTTGATCAGCAAAAAAGCCTTGTATGTTTTTTGCAACCGCGGCATGTAATTGTGTTGGAAAGATTGCTTTGTTTATCATGGATCAAGAATGTATAAAACAAATTACTTGGTTATTTTTATTCAAAATTAAGTAATCGATTTGTTTTAGATAAAAGCAAGCGGCATGATTTTCGGCAGGTTTTATGCCAAATTGGTAATGCATTAGGTTTCATCGAACAAGTTAAATTGTTTGCCTTTATGCTTTTCGTTTTCTATTTCGGCATATTTGACTTCTTTCTCAACTTCAATTGTATTGCCGATGGCTTCTTTACCCCGCAATTTTGCAACAGGGTAAGCAGTTAGGGCATTTTCATCAAAAGGTATTAGTAAGGATTTTAGATGTTCTTCATCTGTTTGGTTATGACAATCAATTAGCCATTCATCTTGTTTTTCTTTTGGCAAAATCACAGGCATTCTAGGACCTTCAGCACCCGCATTGTTGTGAATTTTTTGCATCAAGGCATTGGCTTCCGTGGTAACGATACTCACGGTTTGCAGCTTTTCGCCGCTTGTTTTGTCTTGCCACTCTTCCCATAAACCGGCAATGGCCATGGGTGATTGGTCATTCATCGTAATACGATATGGAATTTTTTTTTTGTTGAGGTGCCTGTGCTCGTAAAAAGCATCGAGGTAAATGATGCAGCGTTTATGTATGGCCGATTGTTTAAAGGCGGGTTTTTCGAAGATGCTTTCAGCCCTTGCATTGAGGGTGTTGTGCCATAATTTTTTTGGCTCTACCGCGTTTTTTGACCAGGCCGGAATGAGCCCCCAAGTGAATGCTTGTGGAACCAGAGGTTGTTGATTGGTAAACACCATCAAAGGGGGATGCACAAAACCGGATACGTGGTAATAGGCGGGAAAGTCCATTCTGAACAATTCCAGTTGACGCGTGAGCGCTTTTACCGTGCCTTCATCGCCGCGGTGCTGCGCATATTTAAGGGCCAGTTTGGTGCCTGATTCAGCGTCGTAACACATTTGTTTTTTTTACTAAAATAAGGCATTTGTTAGAGGGGGGCAATTTTGAATGTTGAATTTTAAATGTTGAATGCTAAATTATGAACACTTGGCTGTGGGAGTTATAAAGCATTGTTTTTGTGTGTTTTGGAAGAATTAACTTTGGTTCAGCACCTTGCTTGATTAAATTTGATTATCAAAAAATGATTTATGCAAACACTTGTTTTACCACCCAACTATAGCGGCCCTAGTCCGGGCTTTGTGCGCGCCACCATTAAAATTGCCAATCCAAATTGGAGTAATGAGCAAATAGATGCAGAGCTTCAAAAAAAATTAAATGAAATTATGCAAGACAGTGGAGACGGTTCTTGTGAGTTTTGTTCGAGTTAATTCAAATATTAACAATTACAAGTTTTGGTCAATTTTGAACGCAAATTTTTTGACGTTCAACATTTATTCCATCACTAATTTTAAGAATATATATACCCGGTTCGAACTTAGAGGTGTTGAGCTCTATTGATTTCACTTTGTCAAAATCTGCTTGCAGATTAATTTTGCCAGATGCATTGATAATTTCAATATGATAATTGCCGCTTGATTTGGTAAGTACATTTAATGTTTCACCTGATGGTTGTGGATAAATTTGGCTGATGATGTTCGATCGGGTGAGTGTATTAATGGGAGGCTCAATACTTTCGCATGTTTGCGGTAAGCTTAAAAATTGATCAAAATAGCTTCCGTTCGGATTATTGATACCTGCACTACTGACAACATTTCCTGAACTTAAATCAACACCAATAAATTTGTTGTAACCATTTAAGAAATAAAAAATATTATTTAAATAGTCGATTGTTGCACCTTCCATATTAATGGCATTGGCAAGTGAGTTGTTTGAAATATGACTGACAATGCCTGTTAGAGGATCGATTTTTGCAAGGTAGATTTCGGCAGGAGAACTGTTGCGTGCTATTCCATATAATGTGGCGTTGTTGCAATTGTAAACCAAATGCGTAAAATATGCGGTTGCATTGCTGGTAATGGCCGGTGAACTGATGATTGCACCGGTGCTTAAACTTAATCCAACAAGTTGGTGTTGTTCATTGATGAAATAATAAATGCTATTTACAGGATCGATGGCAGCGCCCGGTAAAAGCTCGGCAGTGCCAACAGGACTGGTTGAAATATTGGTAAAAACGCCAGTGATAGGATTTACCTTTGCCAAATAAACAGCTTCAGGATTGTTGTTGCGCGCCAAGCCATAAATGTTGGCATCGGCGGTATTGTAAAACATTTGATCAAAATACATACAGGTGCTGCTCGACAGGTTTGGATTAGAAACCATATTCCCAGTTACCAAATCAATGCCTACTAATTGACTGTTTTCATTTACAAAATAATAAATTTGATTCACCGGGTCGATGGTGCACATTGGCACCCTTTCGGCCTTGGCAAGGCTTGCTTGTGAAATGTTAGTAACCAAACCACTGTTAGGATTGATATTGGCCAAATAAATAGATGGAGAGCCCGAATTGCGCGACAAACCGTAAATTGTTGCGTTGTTTTGCGCATGCAGCATTGTAGCGGCAGCCAATGAAAACAAGAAGCTTACTTTTTTATTCATCATCAATTTATTTAATGGTTTAACTTTTGGCAATGGAGTACCTATATACTAAATTAGGTTATTTTCGTTTTAGTCTATTAATTGAACAAAAATTTAACATTGCACAAAAAGCCTTGATGATGCCTTAAACGAACAAATTTTTTGCTTATTTAAGTTTTGATTCGCCATCAAAATTTATATCTTGTGCGGGTAAAATGTCGAAAGTACGCTATAGATTTAATACCAAGTCATTAACCTACGAAAAGGTGAAAACCACCTTGCGTGAGCGTTTATGGCGTTTTACAACCTATTTGGCAACGGGATTGGTGTTTGCCACCATCACCATCTTTTTATCGCGACAATTTTTGCCTTCACCATCAGAAAAAAAGCGTGACCGTGAAATTGAAGCCCTCAAATTGCAATACGAATTGTTAGAAAAGAAAATGATTCAAGCGGAGGCAGTGTTAAGTGATTTAGAAGACCGCGACGACAATATTTACCGTGCCATTTTTGAAAGTGAGCCATTGCCCAAAAGCATACGTTATGGCGGAAGCGGGGGCAGTGATAAGTACGAGGTGTTTGACAGTTATGATAATGCCGATTTGCTTAAAACGGTTACAGAGCGCATGGAACGCTTAACAAAACAAATTTATATCCAATCAAAATCCTTTGATGAAGTAGTGAAGTTGGCCAAAAACAAGGAGAAATTATTTGCTTCCTTGCCGGCCATCATGCCAATTAACCAAAAAGATTTATCGCATGCCGTAACAAGTGGATTTGGTTGGAGAACACATCCCATTTATAAAACGCAAGAGTTTCACCAAGGCATGGATTTTTCGGCTGAACAAGGAACGCCCATTTATGCAACAGGTGATGGTACCATTGCTGAAGCAGATAATTTGGCCCAAGGTTATGGTAACCATGTGGTGATTAACCACGGTTTTGGGTATCAAACTTTGTACGGTCACATGAGTCGCATTGCCTGTCGTGCCGGACAAAAGGTGCTGCGCGGACAATTGATTGGTTATGTGGGCAGCACAGGCTTAAGTACAGCGCCACACGTGCATTATGAGGTGATTAAAAATGGGGATGCCGTAAATCCGATTAATTATTATTACAACGATTTGTCGCCACAACAATACCAAATGTTGGTTGAATCCTCTAAAAAAGCAACACAATCATTCGATTAGTATCATTGAAAATGCTGTTCGCCTAGGCTAATTTCCAATGGATTTATTTTTTATCCGCTTAACATAAATTTGTTATAAGGATGTGATTTTCCATATAACTTTACACAAAAATTAAAACAACATTAAAATGAGAAGAGGTCAAATTGCATTAATCGTTTTTGTAGTCATCGTATTATTTGGCGGTATATGGGCATGTAACAAACGCAATAGCTTTGTGGGATTGCGTGAAAATGCAAAAGCACAATGGCAACAAGTAGAAAGTCAATACCAACGCAGAAGTGATTTGGTGCCAAATATAGTTGCTACAGTTAAAGGAGAAGCCAATTTCGAGAAAAGCACATTAGAAGCTGTTGTATCAGCAAGGGCTAAGGCAACACAAATGACCATTGATCCTGATAAATTGGATGACAATTCAATGGGTAAATACAAAGCGGCACAAGGTGAATTAAGCGGTGCATTATCGCGTTTGTTGATGGTTACCGAAAATTATCCAAGTTTAAAAGCCAATGCAGCCTTTGCTGATTTGCGTGTAACCTTAGAAGGTTGCGAAAACCGAATTGCCACCGAGCGCATGAAATACAATGATTTGTCGCGTGATTATAATAAGTCTATTCAGTTTTTCCCGGGTAATTTATTAGCAGGCGGATTTGGTGCCATGCCTTATTTTGAAGCAGAAGCAGGTGCCGACAAAGCCCCAAAAGTAGATTTTAATTAAGTCAAATTTCAATGCCTTTAGCCAGACAATTTTTTAGCAAAGCAGAACAGGAATTGCTGTTAAAGGCCATTGCGAAAGCCGAAGAGAATACTTCGGGTGAAATACGTTTGCATTTGGAGAACTTTTGTTTGGGTTCAGAAATAAAAGCTGCACAAAAGGTGTTTAACCGGTTGGGCATGCATAAAACCAAAGAAAGCAATGGGATTTTAATTTATATAGCCACCATGAGTCGCAAGATAGCGATGATAGGCGATAAGGGCATTCACGAAAAATTGGGCGAAGCATTTTGGAATAGCCAAGTTCAACTTTTAATTCAAGAATTTAAAAAACAAAATCAAGCCGAAAGTTTGGCCAAGGCCATTGAAGCTTGCGGGCAAATGTTGGGGAAATATTTTCCGCATCAAAGCGATGATGTAAACGAATTAAGCAACGATATTTCATTCTAATGAAAAAAATTATTTTCGGGATATTGTGTTTAATTGGCTTCGCTACTTCGGCCCAGGTGCCCGACAGACCCAGTCCTGCGAAGCTATACAATAATTTATCGGTCGAATATCCCGATTTCCTTACAGCCGATCAAGCAGCTTTACTTGAAGAAAAACTTGAAGTGTTTTCGAATGAAACATCCAATCAAATTTGTGTGGTGATTGTTGACGATTTAAATGGGGACGAAGCTTCGCATTATGCGACCGAATTGGGTAACAAATGGGGCGTGGGCAAGGCCGAAAAAAACAATGGCATTGTCATCTTAATTAAACCAACCGGGGGCAAGGGTCAACGTAATTTATTTATTTCGGTGGGATATGGCTTAGAAGGCGCAATTCCGGATTTGGCAACCAAACGTATTCGTGATGAGGAAATGTACCCTTATATGGCCCAGGGTCAGTTTTACGAAGCCTTAGACCATGGCACAGATAAACTTATGCAACTGGCCAAAGGTGAAATCAATGTAAAAGATTATACCAGAGGCAATGGGCGTGAGCGGGGCGGTTTATCGACCTTTTTAATATTAGCCATCATTATCATCATCATGATTATTCGCATGTTTAGAGGCGGTGGAGGCGGACGAACTTATTCAGGTATAGGCCAGGCCATGATGTGGGGCATGTTGAGCAACATGGGTAATCATCGCGGCGGCGGTTCATCGTGGGGTGGTGGTTCTTCATCAGGTGGCGGCTGGGGTGGTTTTGGTGGCGGCAGCTTTGGCGGCGGCGGTTCAGGCGGTAATTGGTGATTTTTTTACCACTAAGGGTATTGAGGAACACTAAGAAGATAATCTAAAAACTGATACAAGAGAAAAGACGACAAGAGGCAGGATAATATTCAAATCTGTCTTGCTGTCTTGATTCCTGCCACTTTCCTAATCGCTATTTACTACTATCTTTTTGCTGCTCTTAAACCACTAAGTGCATTGAGATCACAAAGATTTCACTAAGTTTTTTAAGAATTTAAAAGTCCTAAAAGTCGATGGGCATTTAAAATACTACGAGCGATAGGGATTGAACGTAAGCCCGCGCGCATAAGTTTGCGTTAAATTTGTTGGCCGAAGCGGCGACTTTAGGGAGCCACTGGAGGCCTAAAAATTTAGCAAACTTAAAGTGAGGCTGCAGTGAAAGCCCGTTAAATCGCCCTCCTAAAAATGAATTTATTTTTCTAATTTCTTCAGAACGAAACAATGAACTTCTATAATTAATTGTTTCTGCCTTAATTTAAAGTACCTTCGCATTCAACACTATGATGAGTACATTCACTGATTTAAATTTATCGAAACCCTTATTAAAAGCTTTAGCCGATATTGGTTTCGAAAATCCAACACCCATTCAAGAAAAATCTTTTCCTGTAATTATGTCGGGCAACGACGTGGTGGGCATTGCCCAAACGGGTACTGGTAAAACCTTTGCTTATTTGTTGCCCATTTTAAGGCAATTGACTTATTCGGAAGAAAGACATCCAAGGGTTTTGATTGTAGTGCCTACACGTGAATTGGTGGTGCAAGTTGAAAATGAAATCCAGAAGTTGGTGAAGTACATGAGCATTCGCGTAGTGGGCGTGTATGGGGCATCAAACATCAATACGCAAAAACAAAAAGTGTACGATGGTTGTGATATTTTGGTGGCTACACCCGGACGTTTAATTGATTTAACCCTGAGTAGAACTTTACAATTTTCGAGCATTAAAAAATTGGTGATTGATGAGGTGGATGAAATGCTCAACTTAGGTTTTAGGGCGCAATTGGTGCAGATTTTAGACATCTTACCAATAAAAAGACAAACCATTTTGTTTTCGGCCACATTAAATGAAGATGTGGAGGCCATGATTGAAAAGTATTTTAATAAGCCCCAATATGTTGAATTAATTACCAGAGGTACACCATTGGCAAAAATCATCCAACAGTATTATGCAGTGCCAAATTTTTACACCAAGGTAAATTTGTTAGAATGGTTGTTGCTGAATGAAAAGGATTTTAAAAAGGTATTGGTGTTTGTGAAGAACAAGCTGGTGGCTGATGATATTGAAAAAGAACTCCAAGATTTTGTTGATGAAATTGCCGTAATCCATTCAAATAAATCGCAACCACACCGTTTTAACGCGGTGAAACAATTTCAAGAAGAAAGCATTCGTTTGTTGATTGCAACCGATGTGGTGGCAAGGGGTTTAGATTTTAAAGACGTGAGTCATGTGGTTAACTTTGATTTGCCTGCCGTGGCGGAGTCGTATGTGCACCGCATTGGACGAACAGGAAGGGAAGGAAAGGCAGGGATTGCCATGAGTTTTATTACAGAAAAGGATGTTGCGTATCAACTTGCGATTGAGCAATTGATGAATTTAAAAATAACGGCTTTGGACTTACCGGAAGATGTAGAAATATCGGAAGTACTCACCAAAGATGAAATGCCGGTGAAGCGCGACAAAAACATCAATAAAAATAAAAAGCCCACCTATAGCGGTGGTGGCGCATTTCACGAAAAGAAAGACAAGAACAAAAAAGTGCAATTGGGCGGCAAACGCCGTCAGGAAAAACAACGCAGGGCTTTGGAAAAGAGTAGGAGTAAGCGGGGTTAGTTTTAATGGAACGCTGATGACGCAGATTTATAAGATGCTCACAGATAAAGTTTCAATCATTCGAATCAGATGCATCAGTCTTATCTGCGTTCTATAATCTTTTTGAAATTAAACGATTGACTCACCATTTAAATTGGTAGTTAGTATTTCGCTCATGTAATCCAAAAAGGGGCGCTGACTTTTAAAGAGCAAATTCACTTGTTTTAAAAAATCTTTTGAAAGCACTTCTGCGTCGTTTAATTGGCGACGCAAAATAAATTGTTTGTGTCGGATGAGTTCAATGCCTTTTTGATTGGCATCAAAGCCGCGGGGAACAGTGGCAACCTTATCGCCATGCAAGGCGCCAAAATTTTTGACAATTGATTTTGATTTTAAAATTTTTTGAAGCGCATCCGGATTCGCGGCAATTTGATCACGAATGAGTTTCAGATCATTTGGGTTGGGACCGAAAAAGCCACAGGCCAAAAAACTGTTGCCGGGTTTGATGCTGAGGTAATAACTGCCTCTTCGTAATTTTGTGGAGCGGCTTAAGGCAAAGGCGAAGCGGGCATTGTAGGGTGCTTTGTCCTTGCTAAAACGCACATCGTTATAAATGCGAAACAAAGATTTTTTGCCGGATTCATTTTCAATGTCATCGTGTTTGTTCATCTCCAGAATCAAATAATCGACGCATTGGGCAAGGTTTTCCTGAGCTGCTAAATATTTTTCTTTGTTGGTATTAAACCAATCGCGGTTGTTGTTTTTAGCCAGTGATTTTAGAAATTGAATGCTTGATGGTTGAATGGAAATTAATTTCATAAATGGCTTTTTATGTTGTAGTGTAAAGATACACTTTGAGGGGCAATTGAAATGTTGATGTTTTTATCTGATGGTATTTAAATACCGTGGTAACTCTGTTTCGAAAGCGTTCGTGGTCGTTTCAGGGTCTCAGATGCAATTATACTTGAAAATCTTTAGAGATGATGAAACCTAAAATACGAGGTCACCCTGAACTCGTTTCAGGGTCTATGATGATTTTATATTTGAAGGATCAGAGAGATGCTGAAATAACCCCGAAAGCTACCGGGCTAGTATGAAAGTTAAATTGAAAAGCTTAATTTCTATAAAACATTTGCGAAAAGTCTGTCATTAACGATTCCGCCCTAAGTGTCTAAAAAAAATAAAAAATGATTCAATCATTCAATTAAACCATTCTTAATTTTAATTCTTAATTTTAATTCTTAATTTTTAATTCTTAATTTTTAATTCTTTATGCCTACCTATCTTGCTCCTCTTGGGCGGCTATAACTTTTTTTCTGACCGGGATTGCCTTGTTGGCGTGGTTTTGCGTGGCCTTGGTTACCGCGGTTTTGTTGTTGTTTGGCCGCTTTAGGCGGATTGTGATCAGTGAGTGGAAAAGGATGGTTTTCGATGATCGGAATTTTTTTACCGATTAATTTTTCGATGTCACGCACATATTCTTTTTCTTCGGCATCACAAAACGAAAAGGCTGTTCCTTTAGCGCCTGCGCGTCCGGTGCGGCCAATGCGGTGTACATAAGTTTCAGGGATGTTGGCAATTTCGTAATTGATTACATATTCTAAATCGTCGACATCAATGCCGCGGGCAGCAATATCAGTAGCTACCAGTACACGTGTGGTTTGTGCTTTAAAATTGGTAAGAGCACGTTGACGTGCATTTTGTGCTTTATTGCCATGTAT
>CANGGP010000091.1 GCA_947453445.1 Sphingobacteriaceae bacterium | reverse complement strand
GGATTATTTTTATTGTTTAGTGCATTAAAAATTGTGATGGAGTTTTTATGGACCGTTTCATTTACCATCATCAGTTTTTTTGTGAATCCTTTGGGTTTTTGCATCAGCTTGGTTTCGGTGCTGATATGTATGCTGATTTATTTTATTTTAATTCGTTTGTGTTTTTATAAAACAGATTTTATCATTCGTAAATTTTCGCTGGCCAAACATTTTAATGAAGACAAATTCGACAGCCCCATTGATCAAAGCCTGCTTGTGCCCATGGCCATTGTGGTGCTGGGTGGCGTATTGATCATTAATGCAGTGCTCGACCTGTGCAGTAATTTCATTTCCATGCTGCCACTGCAAGCCATGACGGGCACGGGCTTTTATAACCAAGCATCAGACTCTGTTTTTTATGCCGGCTTAAAATTGATGCTTGGACTTGTACTCATCTTTAATTACAAAAGGCTGAGCCTTTGGCTTGAAAAAAGACAGAGGGGCTGAATCGCAATGCGTTCTTGACCCATTAATACGGCTATGGCCATTCAAATAATTTCTCTTCTGCATCTAGTTCGCCGGACCTCAAAATTGTTTTTTCCTTTAACTTCAAAATGAAATATTACTTTTTTTGGGCGCCTTATCGCGCTTTACGCTCCAAGTCTGTTTCTACTTTGCAGTGCTTTTAAGGCTCCGTTAGCTTCCTTTGGTCGCTTACTCGCCAAAAAATCACTATGCAAAGTACTGCACATCCTTTCCGCTGCAATCGCGTGCGCTCTCGATATTTTAAAAATTCGATTAATTCTTTGCTTTTAAACTTTGTATAATTAATTCTTCAAATTAATTTGGTTAAGCAATATTATTTAAAATATTAATTTTTTTATTCTTTAATCTCATTTGTCATGACTACCCGCGTCATATGCGTTCTATTCTGCTTTGTAATAATTTCATATCTTAGTTACATGAAACATTTACTACATATTTTTATTCTAGTCTTATTTTGTAATGTGATGGTAGCCCAACAAAATTTGGTGCCCAATGCAAGTTTTGAAAATCAAAGTAATTGCCCGACGGCCGAGGACCAATTAATATACGCCACTGGATGGCTTAATTGCGGCACGGGCAGCCCTGATTTATATCATACTTGCAGCGCTTCAATGGACGCCAGTGTGCCAAAAAACCGTTTTGGGCATCAGGTGCCACATGCAGGTAATGCCTACGTGGGCATGTTTATTCACGACGGATTGGAATACCGAGAGTACATTGAAACTGCATTAAGCGCTACACTTAGCCCGGGCACCAAATACTACTTTAGCTTTTATGCCAGTCTTGCCGATACTTTTTCTTATAGCTCGAGTTCAATTGGCGCTTATTTTTCAAACAATCTTTTATCTGCCGGCCATTATTCACCAATAACGGTAACAAACCAAATACAAAATAACGCCGTCAATTTTTTTGATTCTTTTACATGGAAAAAAGTAACAGGTTCTTTTATTGCCAGCGGTGGTGAGCATTATTTAACTTTGGGTAATTTTAGAAGCGGCGCCAACTCACCTAGTCTTGCGGTGAATAATTCGCAGCCTCCCTATAATTCATCCCGGGTGTATTTGTACATCGACGATTTGTGTTTAAGCAGTGATTCATTGTACAATGCCACTTATACCACGGCCATTGCTTCACACGATTTAGAAACAGAAGACATTAAGCTGTACCCGAACCCCGCCTCTGATTATTTAGAGATTGATGCGCATTCAAACATTGAAGGCATCACTATTACCACAACCAATGGGGCGCAAATTCAAGTGCCGATTATTTCAGGCAAACAAAGTATGTGCGTATCCATCAAAGATTTTGAAGACGGCATTTATTATCTTTCGCTGAAATGCAGCACAGGATTGTTTGGTAAAAAAATTGTGATACAGCATTAGATTGCAGATTGGCTTTTGCCGAATGCCCTTGTCTCTTCCATCTCTTCAGTCTCTTTTATCCCTTAAGTCCAACAAATACCTGACATCTATCAGCCAAAAATAAAAGCACCGCGAAAGCTTTTTTATTTGTTTGTTTGGGGGATTGTTGTAATTTTATGTGGTATTGCGGAACCCATTTGATTATTCTTTTATTAAAAAGTCATTATAAATGTTTAAAATTAATGCATATAATATTGGAAGACTTTGTTGCGCTTATATACATTGGCAACAACTGTAATGGACTTAGTTCAACCAAAACTAACAAACAGAAAACGATTTAAATAATGTTAGACCAGTCATTCTCACTTAAAAATTTTAGAAGACAAATTTCCTTTCGGGATTTCGGGAAATACGAAATTGGTAAAGAAGAGACGGAAATTATTACCACTCTGAATGAAGTGGTTGATAAAATAAATAAAACAGATTACATCTTTACAACTCTTATACAAGTAGAAGATGGAGACAATACAATTTATTCACCAGCCAATATTGAAGATGAATTTGCTTTAAGAAAACTAAACGACAACCTAAAAAGGTTGTACAAGTTTAAGCAAGCAAATAGATTTTTGATTATTGAACAAATTAAAACGTTACTTTTAGAAGAAGTGCCAATGTCAATTGTGAAACTTGACATCAAGAAGTTTTATGAAACAATAAATAAAGAAAAGATTTACAAAAAACTAATTGACGATCCACTACTTTCATTTCAATCAAAACAAATTCTCAAAAATTTCTTTTTACTTCCAGAGATCGTGGCACTAACTGGCCTGCCTAGAGGCATAAATATAAGTGCTGCACTATCAGAAATATTAATGAGAGATTTTGACAAAAAGATGGCTCAACAGGTAGGAGTTTATTTTTATGCAAGGTATGTTGACGATATAATAATCTTTACTTTTCAAAACCCAAAAGAAATTGAAAAAAAAGCAAACGAAATTTTGGATTCAGAAACTGGACTGAAATTAAACAAACAAAAAACAAAAATTATCCAAAGGAAATGCAGATGCATACCAATTTGCGCCTGCACAGGTATATGTAATTGTAACAACAATTGTAAATGCAAGTATGAAGATTCGGAAAAAAAATTCTTTGAATATTTGGGCTACCGCTTTACATTTTCAGATATTGCCAAACATTCAAATTACTTAGTTATTGCACTTTCTAAAAGCAAAATAAAAAAAATAAAAACAAGAATCGTTTTATCTTTTTTAGATTTTATAAAAACGAAGGATATTGATCTATTAGAACGAAGAATTGCTTTCCTTTCAAGTAATTTCGTAGTTAAGCGGAACAAAAAACAAGAAACTCTTAATGCTGGTATATTCTATAACTATCCTCACATAAATGAGAAAGGATTGATTGAACTAGATAACCTGACATCGTTTTTAAGAAAAACAATTAATTCTAAGAATCATTCTTTCGGCAATAAACTGAATGCTCAAATTTCATCAGCGAATCGTTTGGTGTTATCTAAATATTCTTTCAAAGCTGGCTTTATTAATCGCAGAGTAAAATATTTCACACCATTTGAAATAAACGCTATAAAAAAATGTTGGATTTATGGGTAAGTTTAAAATAAATAAAAACGACAAAAGTAGAATTCTTTTAACAGAACTATTACCCTATGAAGTTCCAATTCTTTTTTCCAATGACGGACTTTATAATTACTATCAGGAGAAAGGAAAAAGTAAACCACCTCAATTAGTAACAAAACTAATAGAGGTAAAGGATAGTGATTTTAAAATTCCATTCTCTTACGACATTAAAAAAAGTGCTGAAAGTAAGAGAACTCTTAGTTTAATTCATCCTGCAATTCAATTAAAATTTATTCCATTTTATCAAAAATATGACGCCTTAATAATTCATCTTTGCAGCAGAAGTCCCATATCTTTAAGATACCCATCAAAAGTCGCAACACATTTCTATTTCAAAAACAACCAACTCAATAATTCGGATAAAAAATCTTCAATTGAAATTGAACAATCTGGTTTTGAAAAAGAACAGATATTTTCTAGTTCCTATTTCGCTTACAAAAAATATCCACTACTTTTCAAATTTTACGATTCGTATGAGTTTTTACGATTAGAAAAAAAGTTCAAGCATCTTTTACAATTTGATATTTCAAAGTGCTTTGAAAGTATTTACACTCATACAATTTCTTGGGCAGTTAAAGATAAGATGTTTGCTAAGGCCAACACTTTTAACAAATCATTTGAGGCGGACTTTGATAAGCTAATGCAAAAGTCAAATTATAATGAAACTAACGGAATATTAATTGGCTCGGAAGTTTCAAGAATTTTTGCTGAAATCATTCTTCAAAAAATAGATTTAGAAACAATTGAAAAACTAAAACAAAAGAATTTACAATTTGGAGCTGACTATGCTGTAAGAAGGTATGTAGATGATTACTTTGTTTTTACCAATGATGAAAAAACAGGAAAGGAAATTTTGAAAGAATTCCAAGCCGAACTTGCAAAATTTAAACTTCATATCAATGCTTCTAAAACAGAGACAAGTAGAACCCCTTTTATTTCAGGGATTACAATTGGAAGAACTGAATTACAGAATTTGCTTGATGATGTTTTTGAAAAATTCATTCACTATGAAGTTTACGAAGTGCCTTCTAATAATGGTAGCGACCCACAAGTTAATACCCGATTGGAATTTAAAGAAGCATTGAATAATACCACAACCGCCAACTGGATTGTTCGAGATATCAAAAGCATAATTAAAAAGCACAACATCGAATATGAAAGTATAACTGGACTTACATTTTCAAAATTCAAAACAATTCTCTATAAAATTTACAGGAATAGTGACGCTTCCCAACTAACAGAAAAAGAGAAAGAGAATTTGAAAAATTTTCTACTCATAACTTTTGATATAATGTTTTTTCTATACTCAATGGATTACCGAGTTAGGGCCACATACATTATGACACAAATTATTATTTCTACTAACAGATTTATTTCAAAATGTGGAGATGAATTGAAACACTCTATTTCCAAAAAGATTTATGATGAAACAGTTTACCTAATTAAAAACATCAGACAGGATAATAGTCATCGCAATGTTGAACTTTTGAATTTATTGATTTCACTAAAAGATTTAGGTGACGATTATTTACTGCAAGCTGACGCATTAAGTGACCTTCTGGATATAGATAATCAAATTGACCACTTTACATATTTTCATCTCACAATCATTCTCTATTATATTCAAGACAATGTGCAATATGACAATATCAAAAAGAAAATTGAACAAAGAATAATTTTCATTATCAATGATGACCCAAATCCGTTTCATAAAACAGAGCTTACTTGCCTCTTTTTTGACACAATAAGTTGTCCTTATGTAAGCAAACTGACAAAGGAAAAACTAGTAGAAGTTGCTTTCAAGAAAATTGACAATACAACGCCACTTGTTAGTGACAGAAATCGAGTAATTAATTATATTGCAGCACGAAATTGGTTTATTGATTGGAGCAAAGACATAGAGTTAGATTCAGTTCTACTTAAAAAGGAGTTAAGAACACCATATTAAAACCTTGGGAACTGGTTACAGGACGGAGCATAATACTCATTTATAAACGAGGCAATCTGATAAGATTACTAAGTAAATAATTGATGAATTGAAATTGCAAAATTTCAATACACACAAAGCCGAAATGTGCCAGTTCCTTTTTTTTTAATGACTTGATTAAAATAAAGCTTCTATAGAAGACAGAGTTTTGAAACACCAACTCCCAAAAGCACCATTTGCCAAAAGCCCCTAAAAGTAATTAGCGATTCATTAGTTAAACCAAAGCTTTGTACTTATATCAAAGTTTCTGCTTGAATAAAAGTAAAGTGCTTGGTAATCGCCAGCTTCTCGTCTATTATTGCTTTCACTTTTATTTATGAAAAGAATATTAGTCTAACAACTGAACAGTTCTTCTCTCATTTGCGTTCTAATTAAACAATACTTATAAAAACAAGAAATTCCTCTTATACTTAATAATTCAAGAAGTTCAAAAATACTACAAACTGTAGCAAAACGTGACTCATAAGCAAATGTATTATAAGTCACGTTTTTTCATTTTTATACATCATAATTATGGCAATTGAAAAAAAATTGGTCTCCGGATTAAGGAAATCAGAACTAAGAATAACCTTACACAAGAGCAGTTGGCTTGGGAAGCAGATGTTGATCGGACTTATATGAACCATGTCGAAAATGGGAGAAAGAATATTTCTATAAAAAGTTTGGAAAAAATAATTAAAGCACTTGGCTTTTCTTTTTCTGAGTTTTTTAAAGAAATAAAATAATCAGTTAAATGCAAGGGCATTCAATAATAATACCAAGTTCAAAAAAAATGGCAGTTAAAAAATATAAAAAAATAAATAGTAAACCGATCGTTAGTATAGATGAGTTTGATGGCAAACGATTTCATCTCAAGCTTCTTGAACCCAAAGAAAACAAGAAAGCCGTTCTAACTCATTACTTACATAATATTCACAACGGTATTTCAAAGTATTATAAAAAGGACGCTTTGAATGCATTGAAAGAATATGTCAATTACAAAATCGGAGAAGAAAAATTAGAACTAGTAACAGAAGATGCTTTACAACAATTTTTATTTGAAGTAGAAAACGTACCGTTTCCGACTCCTGATAATTATTCCTTCAAATTTATTGACCTTTTTGCTGGTATCGGTGGATTTAGATTAGCAATGCAAAGTCTTGGAGGTAAATGTGTATTTACAAGTGAATGGGATAAGGAAGCCCAAAAAACCTACCGAGCTAATTTCGGAGAAGTCCCATTTGGCGATATTACAAAAGAGCAAGTTAAAAGTTATATTCCAGACGGTTTTGATGTTTTGTGTGCTGGCTTTCCTTGTCAGGCCTTTTCAATTGCAGGAAAACGTGGAGGGTTTGATGATACGCGCGGAACATTATTTTTTGATGTTGCAGAAATAATTAAAAGAAAAAAACCAAAAGCTATTTTTTTAGAAAATGTTAAAGGCTTGCGCAACCATGATAAAGGAAAAACACTTGAAACCATTCTAAATGTTTTAAGAAATGACTTAGGATACTTTGTTCCTGAACCAAAAATCATAAATGCAAAAGATTTTGGTGTACCACAAAACAGGGAACGCATTTATATAGTTGGATTTAGAAAAGACCAAGGAATCACTGCGTTTGAATACCCGAAACCCTTAAAGAAAAAAGTGAAATTTGCAGACGTCAAAGAAAAGAAAGTTCCACCTACAAAATTTTTTATTTCAACTCAATATCTTCAAACATTGCATAATCACAAAGCAAGACATGCTAGCAAAGGCAATGGTTTTGGTTTTGAGATAATACCTGATAGTGGAATTGCAAATGCTGTTGTTTGCGGTGGTATGGGTAGGGAAAGAAACTTAGTTATAGACAATCGCATAACAGATTTTAATCCTACAACACACATAAAAGGCACTGTTAATAGAGAAGGTATTCGCAAAATGACGCCAAGAGAATGGGCAAGACTTCAAGGATTTCCTGACAAGTACGTTATCCCTGTGGCTGATGCATCTGCTTACAAACAATTCGGAAATTCTGTTGCAGTGCCCGCGATTCAGGCGACTGCAAATGAAATATTGAAACAATTAAAAGGTAAAAATGCTAAAAGGTAATAAAGGCGACTGGAGTGAATTGTATGTGTTTGCAAAATTATTAAGTGAAGGCAAACTGTTTCAATCGGATTTAAATTTAAATCGTAATGACAACAATTACTATGAAGTTGTTAAAGCCTATAGGGAAGAAGAGAATTCATTGCTTGAATTTGAGAGAAATGAAATCATAAATCTTTATTCTATTGAAAATGGAAATAAAATATTAGTCAGTGAATTTTCTTTAGACAATTTCAAAGATTTATCAGAAAAAATTTACACTGGAATAATTAATGGTTCAGGTAAAAGTTTTGAAATTCCATCAATTTCAGTTTTTATTGATAATTTAAGAATTCAAAAACTAACTGCTAAAGTTACGAGTAAATCAGATATCAAATTGCGAATTTACGACCATAGACTTGCAAAAGAAGCTGATTTGGGATTTAGTATAAAATCATTACTTGGTGAAGATTCTACACTTTTCAATACTGGTGTGGGTAATAACTTTATATACCAAATAAAGTCAAATAAAAAGATATCAATTCCAGAATTTAATGAATCAACATATAAACCTATTGGTAAAATTTCCAAGCTAACATATAGACTTAATCAATTAATTAGTGAATACTCCGCTTCGATAGAATTCAAAGAAATTCAATCTTCCCAATTATGGCGTAATCTAAAAATGGTTGACGGTGATTTACCTGAAATAATTGCTTTTTGCCTTTTGTACAGATGGATTTACAGAACTGCAGAACTATCAGATTTAGCAAACCTTTTAGAAGATAAAGACCCATTAAACTTTTACAATGGAGAAAAGTCTGAACAAAAATTATATGCATACAAGCTTAAAAAATTTCTTGCTGAATGTGCCATGGGGATGACATCTGAAACACCTTGGCATGGAGTATATGACGCAACTGGAGGTGTTATAATCTGTAAACAAGATGGTGATATTGTTTGTTTTCATATTTATGACTTCAATCTTTTTAGAGAGTACCTTTTGAATAATACAAAATTTGAACAACCATCAACTGGCGAAGATGAAAACAACCCAGGTTCGCCAAGAGTTACAAAGGGTACAAAAAAATATTATTACGGTTGGCTTTACGAAGAAGCGGAAGAACTATTATTTAAAATTAATTTACAAGTTAGATTTAACTGAAACTTAAATTCCATAAAATGCTAAAACTAGCATAAAGACTTCAATCTTTAAGTACATTCGATTAAATGTCGATGAGTAATTATACTCGTTTTAATAGAGATTTTGGCTGCAGTGTATTTTTGATTTATAAAATGAAATAAACCAAACGGAACTAACTAAACCCATTTTGGTTGCAATTTTGAACAATTAACAATTTTAATAGTCAAATCAAAATTTAAAATAAAGTATGTAATATTACATACCCGTAATTCTTTCAAATATAATTTAATTTTTATAACCTTGATATCATGGCAAAATTCTTAAACACCACTGGCGTATCTTATCACTTAGAAGAACTAATTAAAAACACCAAAGATAGATTAATCTTAATCAGCCCATATTTACAATTCACTGATAGAATAAAGGAACACCTAAGTAATTTAAATATTCAAAAACGCGATATACGAATTGTTTATCGTGAAAACAAGTTACAGATGGACGAAAACAATTGGCTTGAAAGCCAAATTGGAATAAGGACAAGTATCTGTAAAAATTTACATGCTAAATGTTATTTGAATGAAAATGAAGCAATCATTACTTCAATGAATCTATATGAATTCTCACAAATGAATAATAATGAGATGGGTATTTATATTTCAAAAGCACAAGACTTGGAATTATACAATGCAGCGCTTGAAGAAGTACAAAGACTGCTTACTATAAGCGAAGAAATTAGAGTGACTGTTAAAAAAGTGACAGCAAGCACTCCACCAAAAGCCGAACATAAAGTGATGGAGGCAAAGCCTATTTTTACTAAATCTTCGGATAAAGAAAATGGTTATTGTATCCGAACTGGTGTTCCAATTCCATTCAATGTTGAGAAACCTATGTGTTATGAGGCATTTAAATCTTGGAGCAAGTATAGTGACCCAGATTATTCAGAAAAATTTTGTCATTTCTCTGGAGAACCATCAAATGGAGAAACAAGTGTTAGTAAACCAATTCTAAAAAAGAATTGGAAAAAGGCTAAAGAAATTTTTAATCTGTAATTAATGTTTAACTAAAAGCACTATCACTTGATGCAACTTATAAAACGCTCAGTTATAAAGATGAAGAATTGCAAGATTTAAATTGGTTGGGGAATTTGTAAGAGAATTATAAGTTTGAATCTTTCTTTTTTAAATTAGGTTTGGTAATTGCACGGTCTCGATACGCTATCGCTACTCGACCTGACACCCTACTCCTTCTTCTTATAAAAATACCTTATATCAATGTCCTTGTGTTTTATTTCCCCTGCTTCCAAATGCGCATCGGGTTTTAGTTCTTCGGGATTGCCTTGCCACAAGTGTTCGGGGATGTGGGGTGTTTCTTCGTCATCGTTCCAATGGAACTCGCGGCGTTGCGGTCCTTCTTTACGGTAATTGTAAGCCACCAACACGCCGGCGATGGCGCCGAACAAATGGCCTTCCCAAGAGATTTCGGTTTTGATGGGGAACATGCCCCAAACAATACTGCCATACAAAAAAACAACCAAGGCCGAAACCACCATTAAACGCAAGTGTTTGCGAAACACCCCGCTAAAAAATAAAAAGGTGGCCAAACCATAAATCAAGGTGCTTGCGCCAATGTGGTAATTGGGATGCTCGGCGCTGTTGCGTCCACCCACCCACAACCAAATGCCACTGATGAGCCATATCCACACAAAAGCTTGCTTGGCAATTTTTTTGTAAAAATAAAAAAGCATCATGCCCAAAATGAGGATGGGAAAAGAGTTTGATAAAATGTGATTCAAATCGCCATGAATAAACACCGATGTAAACACACCGGGGAGTCCGCCTGCCTCGCGGGGCAATACGCCCCAAGGCACCAAGCGGTTGTTGAATTGGCCTTGCAAGGCAAATACCAGCCACATCAAAATCAAAAACAGCGCCGGGTAAAAAGCAGATTGAAAGAGTTGTTTAGCAAGGTAGTTTTTCATGTGGCGCACATTGTGCGATTTTTTTGTTTTATAAAATTGGGAAAAATTGCGGGGAATAAAGGTTAAAAAAAAATAAAGGTTTATTTTTTTTAAAAAAGAAAATTAATTCCTTTTTTTTTTCTTGATGAGGGTGGATGTGCTTTGCACATTTGTGCGGGGTTGAGCGTGGGGTAAAAATCAAGGATTGGCGCTTGGCGCCGGTGATTGAATTTTCATGGAAAAATTTTCTCTTTTCTTTTGCCTCTTAAGTAACTGTTGCGCTAACCACCAGTAATCCAAGGTTTTGGGCTTGACGTTTTATTTTTCTTATTTGTTGTTCTTTGAAGCTGTCCATATATTTTTCTATAGGCATTGGATTAAATTTAATTTTTTCTTTAACAAG
>CANGGP010000090.1 GCA_947453445.1 Sphingobacteriaceae bacterium | reverse complement strand
GTATGGCCTGAGAAATTTTTTTTTCTCGGTTATAAGTGGGTATGATGATGGAAAAAAACAAAGTTGCGAAATTAATTTAGTTCAAATATAATTCTATCCTTTTAGACTTTGGGTATTCGAGGGATTAAAAAGTGACAACACTTAATAATTAATTTTTAAAGAAAATGAATAAAACCCTTATTTTAAATAATTATCACCTTAAACTTTATTAATTGAATTGATTTTGTTTGGGCTTTCAAGAGAGTCTATAAATTTTTTACCAAGTTTCTGACTTGGTAACTCGATAAATTTGAAGCAAAAACCAGCGATAGGAATGCTAAAAAACGCTACGATAAAAAAATTATAAGTAAAGTTAATTAGTCCATTTTCAAAAACATCAAGCAATTGAAAATGTAACAAGGCATGTATTACTGCAAAGTGCACCAAATATAAACTAAAACTGATTTTACCAATAAATAAAAAGGCAGGATGTGCGAGCATCTTAATTGGTATTTTTTCTAATGCAATTGCCAAGCAAACAAAAGCAATGCCAAATACTATTTGTTTGTTGAATAAAAATTCAACTTCAGAAGCCAGTTGTAAAAGCACTAATGACGCGAATGCAAGCATGGCGAGACCTGAGATACCCCCCCCCCCTCTTATTTTCTATTAATACAAAATAGAGTAATATGCCAAGCGCAAAGATGGGTAACTGACTTGGAAAATATAGGGATAAGTACGCTTGCCACAACCAGGCATCTGTGATGGGGTGTAGATGAATTAAAATTATGTGTAAAGCATAACGCAATAACAGTGTGACGATAAAAAAATGAAAGGCTTGATTGGTATTTTTAATTCGCATGAAAAGAAATGGTACGATCGCATAAAAGCACATTTCAACGCCAATTGACCAGCCTCCGGGCACTAAACTGGTTATCCAATAAGGATTAAAGGCATGTGTGAATGTAAAGTTGGATGCGATGTTAAGTGAAGCGATATGCGTTTCGTCACCCAACCATTGTCTAGGCCCAAAACCATCTTGATACAAATAATAACAAATACCCAAATAATACATGGGTGCAATTCGAAAAAAGCGACGGATAAAAAAGTTACGTACCGAATGCCTTTCTTTTTGTGCTCTGTTTTTTAAGGATAAAAAGATAGTAAAGGCAGATGCGACATAAAACAACTGGACACCTCTGGCGCCTTCGTTTGCAATTTTAGAAAAGATTTTTGGTGTAGCAATTAAACCCGATTGATTTACGTGGACCAATAAAACGCCAAGAATGGCCAATGCTCTGAGTGTATCAACATAATCAAGTTTTAATGATTTGGGTTCCATTCTGGGTTTTTAATGTTTTGAGAACACAATTTAGAAAATAAAATTTAAGGTCGCAATATCTTTTTGTTTTAGTCTTTCCGAAATAATCGGTAAACAAATGCCGGAACAATACTAGCTCTTAAATCGTATTTTTTAAAATTCATTTTTTTGTGGTAATCGGGATACTCGGTTTCTAAAAAGCGACTGATGTTTTTGGCTATTTTAAAATGATGAAAACGGTAATGGTAATGGTATTGCAAATGCAAGTGTTCAAGGAAAATATTTTTCAGTTCCTCGTCATTGAGCGCAATGCTGTGGGAATAGGTTTCGTGTGGGTTTTTATTCAATAAATTTAAGGTCAATAATTGATTGGCATATTTTTTTCCCGCATCAAACGAAAGTAGTGTTTGGCACACCACCAGGCCCCAATCTTTTAAAAAAATAAAATCGTTGTTCGATTTCGAATCAGCATGCATGCGGTACTTCGACAGCACATCGGGGATGGCTTGTATGTCGCAATTGTTTAAGATGGCCTTGCTCAGCAATTCAAAGTCCATAGCATAATGTAGTTCGGTATTCAAAAAACTATTCGCATTTAAAATGCGTTTTGAAAAAAAGGAAGAGGGTTGTGGAAATTTCATCGCGGCCAAATAAGCACTTTTTTCAAGGCTTTCGTTTAAACCAATGATTTGTTCTTTGGTTTGTTCGCCGAATAAAATGGAGCGGCCGTGCAAAATATCCAAATTCGGATTGGCTTCAAAAGCTGTGGCTGCAGTTTGCAGTGCTCCGGGTAAATACAAATCGTCGCTGTTTAGCCAAGCTACAATATCGCCACTGGCAATGGCAAGACCTTTGTTAATGGCTTCACTTTGTCCTTTGTCTTTTTCACTGATCCAATAATGTAAACGCTCTGCGTATTTTTTAATGATCTCAACACTATTGTCGGTACTTGCCCCGTCGATGATGATGTATTCAAGATTAGGATAATTTTGGTTCAGAACACTTAGAATGGTTTCCTCAAGGTAATGGCCTTGGTTAAAAGATGGGGTGATGATGCTTATTTTGCTTTTGTTTGTCAAGCCTAATTATTTTTTACCAAAATAAAATTTACGATAATTGGTTGCCATTGGATGATTTGAGAGGATTTCAGGAAAGATAACATGTTTTTTCACATAGTCTTTACCAAAATATTGTTCATCTACAATGTCGCATTGCAAGCCGGCACTTTGTATTTTATTTAAAAAGTCAAATCCATAAATTCTAAGGTGATCACTTTGACCAAAGCGTTTTTCCCTTTCTTTTGGGTCCGTAATGCTTAGGTCTTCGTCGGTAATTTCTAAATGGTCTTTTTGCGGTACAGTTAAGATGCAAACGCCATTGGGTTTTAACACGCGGCTTATTTCTGACAAGGCTTTTTGATCATTGTTCACATGTTCTAAAACATCGCAGGCAATTAGGCAGTCGTATGTGTTATCGGCAATGCTTTGCATGTTCGATATATCAAGGTTATAGGTGATGTTTGGATAATGGTAACCTTCGGCAAAAAAATCGGCACTGTGGTATATGGCTGCTTTATCTTTGATGAAATCGCGGAAACATTTTTCGGGCGCAAAATGCAACACGGCTTTGTTTTGAATGAGGTTTGTGTGATTAAATTTTTGGTGTTCTGAAAGGCAAGCCCATAAAAGGCGCTGGCGAATGCTAGATTCGCAGCGTGGACAGATTGAGTGAGCATGCCACACATCGCTTTGCAAGTGATTGGCTTTATAACCGCAAATATTGCATTGCACGCGATGACCGGCCAATGAAAAGTACAATTGATGCAGGCGGTAATACAAAGGTGAAAGAGATCGTTTTATTTTTTTCAGCGTTGCAATCATATGATTTGAAAAGGATTTGTTATTGGATTTTAAAGATGTCGATTTAATCTTTTTTTGCTTTTATGAATTTATTGTAATCTCGGATATCACTTATTAAACTGAATTCGGTTAAGTAAAATAAATTTTAAATGTTTCGAATTATTTCTCGGGTTTGGTTTGCGTTTGGATGATCTTTTGACATCCGCCTCGCGCAATTATTAACTACCCTGTTTACGATTAACATTTGGCAAATATACTTTGATTTAAAGTTAACAAAAAGTGCGCTATATAATTTTAGACTTCAGTTTATTAAAACAAATAAAATCCTAAGTATAAAAAACTAAAGTAAAGATTATTGAGACTGCTCTTGGTGAACAAGTAAGCCAATTGAAACTAATAACACGCGGATATTTAACATTATTCTTGATTGGATTGCAAAAATAGGGTATTTCTACCCTTGATTATTATTGCTTGATTGTGTCAGTTTGATAAACCAAAAACCAATAAATATGAAAAAACAATTTTAAGCTTGATTTTGGCATCAAACTGCATGCTATTTTCACAAACAGGATTATTGATTAATTCTGGAACAACAGGCCAAAGTGGGTTGAAGTTTGCAAATATAACGAGTACGACAACTCCAACAGTGAATCCAGGTAAAGTGCTGTCTTTAAACCAAACGGGCGATGTAATTCTTGTTACTGCAACGACTGGTACTGGGACATTTGCAGGAGCCCAGAATGGCTGCAGTAGTAGCAGCATAAACATTGTTGAATTAGGAAATGACCTAAATACTTCAACACTTACTGCACAATTACTATCTAGTAGACGAATTCATCAAAATCACAAAAGTTTGATTTTTACTGGGGATGAAGCAAGCGATATTTTTCGTATTGGAAGTGATTGGACAGGGACGGCCCCCAGTAGTGCACCAGATGCTAGATTTTATGTAGAAAATCACACCCGTAGAGGAGCTAATGGATTTTCTAAAGGTATTGCGGTTGAGTCAGATGCAGATAGTGTTACACACAATATTGGAATTTACTCTAAAGTTTATGACAATAGCTCATCACCTGCCCAATACAATAAAGGACTTTTTGTTGATGTCTCTGGTGTTGGAACCCCTATTGGTATAGCAGCAACAGTAACTGCATTAGGAACGAATGTATCACAAATGGCACATGGCATCAAAGTTGATTTGACTAATGGCACGGCGAACTCTGGTACATTTGAGGCAATCACGGGGACCATGTTCAATTTTAATGCTTCAGATCCATCTTCACGAGCAACAGGAATACATATGACTTCTGGTAGCGGTACTTTGAACATTGGAGGCTTGTTTGAATGTATTCCAAATAGTAATGGAGGTGGAAGTGGAATTGCAAGTCCAAGTTTAAGTATTGGGGCGAATGGTTATTGTAAGGATAATGCAAAAGAGCAATTTGGTGGCTGGTTTATTGCAGATGCCGCACTTAATCAAAATTCAAATCAACATTTTGCGATTGGTGCAAGGGGTCAAGCGGTTGGTTCGAAAATGAATATTGGAGTAGACGCTTTTGCAGATAATGGAGGCGGATACACAAGTTTATCAGATAATTATGGGGTATACGCAACTGCACAAGGCAAAAGTGGAGCGAATAATTATGCAGTTTATGCAATTGCCGGAAATAATGAAATAGCTTCCTATGTAACAAATACAAATGTTGCTGTTATGGCACTAGCTCAAACCCATTTTACAGCTGCTGCAAATATAGCTTTGTGGGCTTCAGCGCAACCTTCAGGTTTAAATTGGTCAACAGCATCTAAACATTTGGCAGGTTTATTTGAGGGTGATGTTGTAATAAAAGGTACTCACTCAAATGGTAAGTGGCCTTTCACAAATACTTGGAGTGCAAATACAGCATTAGAAATTGATGGTGACTTGAGTATATTGGGAAAGGCCTTTGTGAATAGCGGCAGCTGGTCTGGTTCTGATAAAAGATTTAAAACAAATATTAAACAATTGGATAATACATTACAAAAATTAGAGAAAATTAATGGGTATACATATGATTTTCTTTTTAACGATTTTAAAGAAATGGGCTTTCCAAAAGAAAATCAAATTGGACTTATTGCTCAAGAACTTAGACCACTTTTCCCGCAATTAGTTGCAGAAGACAAGAATGGATATCTTGCAGTGAATTATTTCGGTTTTATCCCCGTTTTATTAGAAGCAATTAAAGAACAGCAAAGCCAATTTATGCTTCAACAAAATAAATTAGAATCACAAAATGTATTGATAAATAATCTGCAAGCACAAATTGATGAGTTAAAAACTGCAATTAGTTTTACTAACGCCGCAGGCCAACAAAAGAATGGTTCAACAACAATAGTTGCCAATCTTAATAATAACAATGTAATTGTTTTGAAACAAAATGTGCCAAATCCATTCGCGGAAAATACCACAATAGAGTATAATATTCCAGAAACATTTGGGTCAGCTAGTATTTATTTCACTGATGAAAAGGGACAAATGATAAAAACCATGGCAATAAAACAAAATGGGAAAGGTAGCATATTAGTTTATGGAAATGATTTAACTAACGGAACATACACTTATACTCTTGTCGTTGATGATAAGATAATTGATTCACATAAATTGATTAAGCAGTAAATAAATTTTTTTGAAATTAAATTAAGGGAAAGCTGATTTCATATAAAAAGCTTTCCCTATTTTTGAAATATTAATTATTTATCTAAGAAAAAACTTGAAATTTTGTTTATAACATAATTCTGATCTTCTACTGAAAAGTCATAATAAAGTGGGAGTCGAAGTAATTGACTTGAATAATTTTCTGAATTGGTCAAGTTAACCAAAGGATTATCTTTGAGGTAGAAGCTGCTTTTGTGAAGTGATATATAATGAAAAACTGCCCAAATGCCATTTTTCTTTAACCATTGAATAAGTAAATCTCTTTCTTCTTCAGATTTTAATAAAATGTAGAAAAGATGTGCGTTATTCGTTGAAAATTCTGAGACTTGTGGTAATTTGATATGTCCGTAATCTTCTAGCACTTTTAAATCATTATAATAATTTGACCAGATTTTTTTTCTTTTCGATTGAATTGTTTTAATATTTTCCAGTTGCGCAAACAAAAAAGCTGCAATGATTTCCGAAGGTAAAAAAGAAGAGCCAATGTCCACCCAGCCGTATTTGTCAATCTCACCTCTAAAAAATTGACTCCTATTTGTGCCTTTTTCACGTATTATCTCAGCACGTTGAATGAATCTTTCATCATTAATCACCAACATTCCACCTTCACCTGCAATGATGTTTTTAGTTTCATGAAAAGAAAAAGCAGAGAGGTGTCCAATACTTCCAAGAGCTTGATTGTTATAATAACCGTCTATTGCTTGCGCGGCATCTTCAATTACGAATAAATTGTATTTTTTGGCCAATTCCATTATTTTATTCATATCGCAGGCAATGCCGCCATAGTGAACCGGAACAATTGCTTTTGTTTTATTGGTGATTAAAGATTCTATCTTATTGGCATCAATATTTGGGTGTTGGGAGCCGCTGTCGGCAAATATTATTTTTGCGCCTCTTAATACAAATGCATTTGCAGTTGAAACAAATGTATATGATGGAATAATGACTTCGTCTCCAGCCTTAATATCAATTAGTATGGCTGCCATTTCAAGTGCGTCGGTACATGAAGTGGTTAAAAGAACTTTTTTAAAACCGTAAGTTCTTTCAAAAAAATCTTGACATTTTTTTGTAAACACGCCATCTCCTGAAATCTTTCCTGAATTTACTGCATCTTTGATGTATTCAGTTTCATTTCCGGTTAAAAAAGGTTTATTGAATGGTATTTTAAACATACTTAATTGAATCTGGATCTAAATTTATTTATTGGTAAAACGCTCTCTTTACTGACATCATCAATAGCTATGGTGATCTTAAGTAAACCTGTACCACAAACAACAACAGGAAAATTATCATGAATGAATAAAACCTTTCCTGGTGTTCTATTTTCAATAACTACATCAGCTACTTCAATTGAATCAAGGATACGTATTGGCATTTCATTTAAAAAACTAAACGCGCCTTTATAAGGCAAAGAAAGTGCATCTATAAAGCGTTTGATTACGTTTGAAGAATGGTTCCAATTAATTCTATAATCGTCCTCATCTCGCCATAGGCTATAACTTGCATTTTTTTCATCTTGTTTGGTTGCGTTTAATTTTTTTTGATGAATAATATTATCGGCAATTTCTATGACCATCTTTGCATATAAATTACTAATTAATTCAATTGCGTATTTTATTTTAATAGGATAGCTTATTGTAATTTTTTTTTGTAAAATAATTTCACCTTTGTCAAATTCAGAGTTGGCAAAAATTGCAGTGGCACCGATTTCAGATTCACCATTAATTAAAGAATTTACAAGTGGAGCAAATCCCCGATATTTCGGAAGCAGTGAATCATGGATGATGATAATTTTAGAATCATGATGGATCAACCATTGCCATGAAATAGCAAATGAGTAGTTGGTTCTAATCTTGTGAAAATCTCTTCGATTAATAAATTGAATGTCATTTTTAATGCATAATGATTTTATACCTTCAAAATAGTCATTTGCTACATTTGGGTCTTTGGAACAAATTACTTGGTCGATATAATTAGGCGAAAACCTACTTATAAAGGCCTCAAGCACTGAATAGCCTTTTTCGGACATTAGAAAAAAAGTTATTTTATTCATGATTAAGTGCACAAATTATTAATATTAACTAAAAATTTCTTCAAATTTTTGTAGCTGAATTTGTGGGTTTAATAATTCAAGCCCCATTTTCCTGCAATTATCTGACATAGATTTTTTGTCGTTGTCATTCATCGACATTATTTTATTTATTCCAATGGCTAAATCATTAGCATCGCTTAATCGCGCACAATAACCTGTTTGATTATTAACGACCAATTTAATTGCAACGCCCATTTGAAAAGATACAACAGGAACACCACATTGTATCGACTCATTAATCATCATTGGACCAGTGTCTTCAATGGAAGTACAGACATAAACATCTGCAGCCTGATATGTTAAAGCCAACGAAATCTCATCTTTTAAGTAACCCGTGCATTTGTTTTCAAAGGGTAGTTGGTTATATATTTCATGATAATCACCTGAAATTAATACAAAATAGTTTTCTTGCTGATTTTTCGGGAGTGAATTATAGAATTGTTTAATTGCATCAATAAAATATTTTACGCCCTTTCTTTTGTCATTTACAGAGGAGGAGCCTGTTAAAATGACTTTCTTATGGCTTGGAATCTTTAAAATGGCTTTGGCAATATGCTTATCTAATGGTGAAAATATATCCGAATCAACAGCCAATAAAATTTCATTAATTTTTTTCCCTTTAAATAGTGAACTTTGCATTAATTGCCTTGTAACCCAAGGCGTACTGGAAATGATATCTATTTTAGAATTTTTTAAATACTTGTATTTATTTTTGAGATTGAAATAGGAAATGTCCTTTTGCTTATGTGATTTTAATGCAGGGCATTTGCCACAATTGTTTTGATAATTACTGCAATCCCAAGCATAATGACATCCTCCCGTCAATGGCGACATATCCAAACAATACCAAAGGACTTTACAATTGAATTTTTTTTCTAATGAATAAATTGTTTTGGCGTTTACAAATCCTGACACCCAATGTAAAATGATCACATCAGGATGAAAATTAGATTTAAAAATAAATTTGGATATGTTGTAATTAGGTAATTTTTCAGAAAAATTGTGGAAATAATAATTTTTATCAAAATTAGTTTCTTCCATGCCAACAATTTTACGACATTGATAATGCAAGTAATCCATTGCCTTTTCAATAAGTGATTTCCTGTACAAAAGAACATTGTTATCAAAAACACTTTTGTTTTTTACAAGTATTTTTGAAACATGATTTTTAGAAATTAATTTATGTAACCTATATGTTGCATTCCATGCCCCACCCTGATCCATTGTAGCTATATGTAGCACTTTTTTCATATACTATGATGTTGCTAGGTTAAGCAATTAGTTAATGCTTTTGTTTTTAATCTGTTGTAGTGTAAATTTTATCTTGCTTTTTACTTTTCCAAGAAAATTTAGTTTATATAGTACAGTTCGTTCAAAGGAATATTGGTCTGCTTCTTGATTGATAGCTATCTTGTCATTATGAATAATTTTATTGATTGGTTTAGTTTTAATATTAGATAAAATACTATCCAGTGAAAATGTGTGTGTGGCATTTTGATTGAAACCAATATTTTTAACCAGATTTTTATTAGGTAGGATTGATACTCCTTTGTGTTTCCAGACAGAGTATAACCACTGCCCATCCCAAACATCAGCTTTTCCATCCTCTAATTCTTCAAAAGTGTTTTTCCAATATTTTATTTCTTCACCTGAAAGTAACATGTCCTCGAAAAGTCTATTATTAATGGATATTGATAAATCATCGATTTTGAATTGAAATTTTGACCAAGCTCTTTTCCAAGTGGCCCAACCCCAATTATGCGTGTACTTTGAAAAATAATAGGAAGCGGTCCCCCGTAATTTTCCAAACTGAAAATTATTACCACTGATATGCATCACCTTATCGTTTGACTCATAATGATTTAGTAATTCTTCACAAAATTTGAAAAATGTCAAATCAGGCAAGCAATCATCTTCAAGAATAATGCCCTTGTCAACTTGATTGAAAAACCATGTTATACCAGTATAAACACCAACGCCACAGCCTAAGTTTTGTTTTCTAAAATCAGTTATTAGTTCACACTCCCAATCAACTGCTTGAAGTGCAACCTGACGGGTTTTTTCGCAAAGTATAAGGTCGCCCGGCTTATTATTTCTAGGACCGTCGGCAACAATAAACAATTTTGCCGGTTTAATTGCCCTTATTGCCTTTAAAACTTCCAGAGTTGTATCCGGACGATTAAAAATAAGCAATAATATGGGTGTTTGAAACATACAATGTCGAGTTCTAAATAAAGGTTTATTTTTTGGTAAGATCAATTATTAATGAAGTGTAATTTTTAAATTGCCAGTCAGCTTTATTAGGGTTTGAAAAAGTTCGGTTTATAAATCCATTATTATTATCAAATGGAAAAGTATTTAGTTTACCGAGTTTGTCATAAAATTCAAGCGGTTGGATTGTAAATTTATTAGGATCAAAAAGATTATTTGCAATTTCAATTGTCCATAACATTTTATGATCGTCACATCCGGGCCCATTACCATTTGGTTTTACGTACTTAATGTAAGATTGGTCAGGATGATTGCCGTCCGGGACAGCAAATCGGAAAACAGCTTTTTGGTTTAAATACAAATGAATTAAATGTATCACCTTCCGATTTTGCTCTTCCGTTAAATGTTCCATAACATGCTCAGCTAACAAATTGTCAATTTTAATGTCGCCAAAAATATAAGCCCAGTGATTTTCGTTGGTGATATCAAACTGCGGGATATCGGTATTAATCCATTCACCATTTAATGCATTGTGATCAGAAGAACCCAAAATGATTTTAATGGCTTGGCCTTGTTGGTGTTTTAGGCGCACCAATTTTTTTATTTGATTCCTGCCAATGAGACCCCAACGGTATCTTCGCAATTTATTTATCAATCCTAACATCTTATTTGTTTTTTGCTAAGTATTCAAGGGCCTTTTCAGTTAAAATTTCAATACCGCTTTTTAAATCGGTTTTAAATGTTAAAGGGTAATTCGAATGGGCTTCAATTTTATTTGAATAACCTTTTTTGCTCCCCAATTTTACCGGTACTTTGTGCAATGCTGCAATTTGTGAGGCCACATACTCAATGGTCACCCAATTGTGGTTGGTTATATCCACACGCGTCGCGCCTGCATCGCGTATCGATACCATGTTCTCCACACAATCATCCATAAAAATAAACTGACGTTGTTCTTGTC
>CANGGP010000089.1 GCA_947453445.1 Sphingobacteriaceae bacterium | reverse complement strand
GGTCGATGGTATGACCCAAAGAATCATATAACAAGAGCATAGGCTGTAATGTAAAATAATTATCCTCTAATGCTTTGTCTTTTAAAAACAAACGATAACGTAAGCCTCCGCCTAAAAAGGTGTATGTTAAATTGGTGGTTCTTCTAATCGTATAATTAATTGTGTCAAACCTTTCGATTCTTAAAACACCTGCGCTATCTGTCATCGTATTGCTCCCCTCAGCGGTTTTATAGCCACCGGCAATCACTTTTAATGTGTATTTGGTGTTGCTTTACCTTTCAATGTGCTTTGGTAGTTTCCGTTTTTAAAATTCACCAGCGTTTCTGTATACTGGTCATTGATATACAACTCGCAAGTAGCATTGTCAATCAATTTATAATCTTTACCACTCAAAATACTTTTGCTTAATGATACATTCGCTTTAATTGAAGAGTCTTTAGAAATGACACTGTTCAGCACCAATCTTACATCTTGCTCCGGTAAATCTTTTGCATCAATAATTTTTCTGCAAGCCCCAAACAAAAAGGCCATTGCAAGTAAAAAATAGAGAATATATACTTTGTTTTTTTTCATCCTTATTTATCTTGTTGATCCAAATTTTCGAATTCTGCGAGTTCGGCATCATCTTTAAATATTTCTTTAAAATTCCTGAAATCAAATTTAAAACTATAACTCACCGAAGGGATAAAACGAAACAGGCTCACTTGCGTTAACTGCTTCCGTCCATATGTGTTTGTTGAAAAATATAGGAAATATGGATTGGCCCGATTGTATACATTGTAAACGCCATAACTCCATGTTACTCTTCCCCATTTCTTTTTCTTATGGCGATTGATACTTATGTCTAAGCGATGATAAGGTGCCATTCGGTAATTGTTTTTACTTGAATAGTATTGAACATCGCTGGTAATTGCGCCAAGCATGGTGTTATTGATGACTGAAGCGGCAGTATATGTTTGTACAGGCAAACTGATTGCATTACCGGTGCCATAAACCCATGTTAAAGCAAAATCAGCCTTGTTACTTATTTTGTAAATGTTTACAAATGAAATATCATGTCGTCTGTCGTATTTGTATGGGTAAATTTTTCCATTATTAATCTCGGCAAACTGACGGTTGGTCCAGGCCAAGGTATAACCGAGCCATCCGGTGTACTTGCCTTTTTTCTTTTGTAACAAAAATTCTCCGCCATAACTCCAACCAACACCTTGCGCCACTTTCTTTTCCCAATCGGTGCTTTGCCCTATAAAATTTGCGCCATCTAAATAATCAATAATGTCTTTCATTTTTTTGTAGTAACCTTCTACACTAATTTCATACATGTTATTGTTAAATCCTTTGGCCAATCCTACAGCACCCTGAAATGATTGTTGTGGTTTTATATTCTTCGTAGCAGGCACCCATAAATCTGTCGGTAAGCCAACATTCGAATTGGCAAGTAAATGGATAAATTGCATCATGCTGGCATATGATGCTTTAAAACTCCAATTATTAGGTAAGAGATATCTGCCGCTAAACCGTGGTTGCAAGGATCTATAAAAATTATTTTGAACTAAAAAACCGGCGGCATTTAATCCGTAATTAATTCTAACTTTTGAGTTTATCTTCCAATCATCTTCAAAATACAAATTAAAATCGCTGGCGTAGATTGTTGGATTACCGGTACGAGAGCTGGTATCTCTTGTAAAGCCTGTTGCTTTGTATTGGTTTGCGCCGGTGATAAAAGTATGATAGGTGGCATTTACACCGAACTTAATGGAATGGTTTGGAGAGGGAATATAATCAAAGTTGGTTTTGATGGCCCAATCATTGATGCCACTCAAATAATCTGAAATTGATTTGGTGTCATTTTTTAAATCTTCAAACAAAGTACCAACGCCAAATTGATATTTTGTATACGTAATATTTGTGTTACAAAATAAGCGACTGTTAAAAAGGTGATTCCATCTGGCCGATCCCAATGTATTACCCCATTTTAAATAACCACTTGCTTTTGAGTCGGCACCAAAGCCTGAACTGGTTGAAAAATAGGCCTTGTCTAAACCATTGTAAAAACTTAAAAATACCCTGTCTTTATCCGAAAATTTATGATTGATTTTTAAATTTAAATCATAAAAATAATATCCAAACGAACCGGTTCCGCCATTTGAAGCGCTAATAATAGGACCTAATATTTTATCAATAAAGGTTCTTCTTGCAGTTACAATAAAGGAGGTTTTGTTTTTAAATATTGGACCCTCAATCATCACCTTGCTGCTGAGTAATCCTACTGAGCCCTCCACATTGTAACGGCGCATGTTGCCTTCCTTCATATTGATATCAATCACCGAAGAAAGTCGGCCGCCATATCTTGCCGGAAATCCGCCTTTGGTGAGTTCAACACTTTTGATGGCATCTGAATTAAAAGTGGAAAAAAAGCCAAATAGATGCGATACATTGTAAATGGGCGCCCCATCCAATAAAATTAAGTTTTGATCAGGACCGCCGCCTCTAACATAAATGCCTGTTGAACCTTCACCACCGTTTTTTACGCCGGGCAATAATTGCAATACTTTAATGATATCAACTTCACCTAATAAAGCCGGAATTTTTTTCATTTGCTCAATGGGAATATTGATTGTACTCATTTGAGATTTTTGTTCGATGCTTTCGCCTTGCGCTGTGACTTCAACTGTTTTAAGTTCATTGTCAACAATCAAATTCACGTTCATGCTCGTGTTTTCCTTCAGAAAAAAAACCTTTCTCTGTGAAGCAAAACCAATAAATGAAAAATAAAGTGTAACACTATCTGATGGTAGCGTAAGACTGAAAAAACCGTAGGTGTTAGTAGTAGTACCCCTTTTGCTTTTGGCATCAAAAACAGTAGCACCAATTAATTTTTCTTGACTTTTTGCATCACTCACATAACCACTGATGGTATATTTTTGGGAAAAACTAATGACATGAATAAGGGTAAAAAGGAATATCAATAAAGTTTTTAATCTCATAAAATTATAAAGCCTTTCCTGCTTATTATTAATTCAAAACGGTATAAAATCAAGTTTAGTATATTATAAATATCTGTATAATACTTGAACAAAATAAAAATTTAACAGCATTACCAATAATCTATACTTGCAAATAATTAATGAATCATATAAAGTAAATTTATGTGTTGAATTGCTGAATGGTGATGTGTTTACTGAATCTCTTTGATTTCAAAGTGGTTCAATGTTTGTGATGAAACATTTTAATGATCAATCGACACTTTTAGGCGCTTGACCGAATAATTGATTTAAGGCAATTCGCTTTCACTAATTTTGATTGATGAAATTTTTACTGAAAAATAATGTAAGCCTTTTTGTTTTGGTGCTTTTCTTCATGCTGCCGTCTTGCAGTAAGCCTGTCAGCAAAACCACACCAACATGCGATGGCACTGCCTCCACATATAATTCTAATATCAAGTCCATCATTGATAATAATTGCACAAATGCCGGATGTCATCCAAATTTTAGCAGCTACGCGGGCATAAAATATGTTTTAGGAGATGGTCAGTTCAATTCGCATGTGCTTATGAACCAAGATATGCCTCGAAACGGCAAATTAAGTACAGATGAATTAAATAAAATTCAATGTTGGGCTGATGCGGGATACCCCGAAAAATAAATTATTTTTCACCAATATACATCGCCGCTACACCAAAGGTTAATCCGTGATAGCTTGTGTTTTTGTAAGCGCAGTTTTGCATCACTTTTACAAAATTTTCATTGTGCGGAAAAGCTTTCACGCTTTCAGTCAAATAACTATAAGCCCTTTTGTCACTTGAAAAAATGCGCCCAATCAAAGGCGTGACGTATGAAAAGTAAATGGTGTATCCAAACTTAATTAACCAATTTTTTGGATAGGAAAATTCCAAAATCACAATTTGTCCACCCGGTTTTAAAATACGTAATAAATTTTTTAAGCCTTTTTCCAAATCTTGAAAATTGCGAACCCCAAAGCCCACCACAATAGCATCAAAGGTATTGTCGGCATAGGTTAGTGTTTCAGCATTGCCATTTTCAAGTTGAATCAATTGGCTTAATCCTAAATCATTTAATTTTTTTCGCCCTACTTCCATCATGCCGTCGCTAATGTCAACCCCAATAATTTTTTTTGGATGCAAAGTGGCACAAGCAATTGCAAAATCAGCCGTACCGGTGGCCACGTCTAAAATGCTTTCAGGATTTTTTTTGGACAATGCTTTTACGCATTTTTTGCGCCAGCCTTTGTGTATGCCAAGCGATAAAAAACTATTCAAAAAATCATAACGACCTGCAATGTTGTTAAACATTTGAGCAACCTGCTCTTTCTTTTCTTCTTTGCTATGATAGGGGGTAACGGTATCGTGTTTCATTTGCTGCTTTTATCGAAGCGTAAAATTAGAGATAATTTAGGCAAGGCCGACAATTAAACTTGAAAAGCCGGACCAATTTGAATTAAATTATTTGACAAAATCCAATTTTAAAGCTTCTTCGAACAAGCGTGATTTATCGATGGGTACAACGCCAATTTCTTCACAAACCAATCCACCCGATAAATTCGCCAAAGCAGCCGTGAGCACATCTTTGCATTCAATGGCACGGCACAAAGCAGCTACACTAATTACTGTGTCGCCGGCACCGCTTACATCGGCTATGCTGCGAATATGTGCCGAAATATGTTCCTTTACTTTTCTTGAATTGGTAATCACACCTTTTTCAGCCAATGTCACCAAAACGGTATCTATTTTTTGTTTCACCCGGTAACTACTTACAGCTCTTTGTAATTCTTTGATGTTATCGGCATTTACATCCAATTTCACACCTTCTCTTAATTCTTTTAAATTGGGCTTAAACAAGCTCACACCTTTATAAGCATTAAAGTTTTTCTTCTTCGGATCAACACAAGTTGGAATGCCTTTGCTCTTGGCCAATTCAACCACCTTTGAAATTAATTTTGATGTAATTAATCCCTTGTTATAATCTTCAAAAATAATCACATCAATTTTATCGTGTGTGAGGATGTATGAAATCAAGGTGATTAATTGTTGTGTTTCTGAAGGAATAATTTCTTCTTCAACTTCATCATCCACACGCAGCAATTGCGCATGGTTACCAATGATGCGGGTTTTAACCGTGGTGATGCGGTCTCTGCTTTTTAAAATACCTTTCTGACTTAATTTCTGACTTTTCAGTAAATCCAAAAATGCTTGGCCTTCAATATCCACGCCTATTACTGAACATAAAATAGGATTGGCACCCAAAGCTTGTATGTTTAAAGCTACATTGGCGGCGCCTCCCAAACGTCTTTCTTTTTTCGATACCGTTACAATGGGTACTGGTGCTTCAGGTGAAATACGGTTCACCTTGCCCCACAAATAACTGTCAATCATCACATCCCCAATAATGAGCACATTTAAACTGTTGAAACTCTTAAATATCTCGCGGATCTGATCTTTCTTAATCGAAAACTTTTTCATGCTCAAAATTAATTATTGAAGTTTTGCCAAGGCTTCTTTCATTCTTTTTAAAGCCTCTGTTAAATTGGCTTCGCTGGTGGCATATGAAAATCGAATATACTTATCGTCGCCAAAAGCAGCGCCTGGTACCAAAGCCACGTGGGCTACATCCAATAAAAACAACGATAAATCGGTGGCATTTTGAATGTGGTGTGCGCCAAATGATTTGCCAAAATAATAACTTACTTCAGGATAAAAATAAAATGCGCCTTGCGGTAAATTGGTTTTAAACCCCGGAATGTCTTTCATCAAGCCATACACCAAATCCCTGCGTTTTAAAAAAGCAGCACGCATGGGTTCAATATAAGTGGCATAATCCAATTCCATGGCTTTGTGCATGGCCTTTTGGGTAATGCTGCTGGTGGCCGATGTAAATTGCCCCTGCATTTTATCGCAGGCTTGTGCAATCCATTTTGGAGCAGCCATAATGCCGCCGCGCCATCCGGTCATGGCAAAACCTTTCGATACACCATTGATGGTAATCACCCGATCTTTCATGCCTTCGAATTGCGCAAAACTTTCATGGCCGCCACAAAAATTAATGTGCTCGTAAATTTCATCACTCAAAACATATAATTCGGGATGTTTTAAAATCACTGCCGATAAGGCCCTGAGTTCTTCTTTGTTGTATACACTGCCGGTAGGATTACAAGGCGTGCTTAAAATAATGAGTTTACTTTTTGGTGTAATGGCAGCTTCCAATTGCTGCGGGGTAATTTTAAAATCGGCTTCAATACCCGCCGTAATAATCACCGATTGCCCTTCCGCCAATTTTACAATTTCGAGGTAACTTACCCAAAATGGAGCAGGCACAATTACTTCATCACCGGGGTTTACCAAGCACAACACGGCATTTGCAATACTTTGCTTCGCGCCGGTTGAAACTACAATTTCATCAGCTGTATAATGCAAACCGTTATCTCGCTCAAATTTTTTGCAAATGGCTTCTCTTAATTCCACATAACCCGATACATGGGTGTAATAACTGAAATTGTCGTCGATGGCTTTTTTTGCCGCGTTTTTAATAATATCAGGTGTGGCAAAATCAGGCTCGCCCAAGCTTAAACTGATAATGTCAACGCCTTGCGCTTTTAGTTCACGACTCTTGCGGGCCATGGCAATGGTCTGAGATTCAGAAATTGTATTAACCCGGTTTGATAGCTTTCCCATAGTTGGTAGAATTAGGCAAATCTAATAACAAATATTTAAAGTTATTGTGATATCTCTGAACAGCTAAGTGTTTAAATTTAATGGGTGTTTGGTTTTAATGCCCACAATAATCAGGTCTCTCATGTAACCATCCATATTTGCAACTTTTGGCAAAGTGGCCCAACGCTCAAAACCAAAGGCTTCAAACAAATTTAAACTAATGGTGTTGTGGCCAAATATAAATCCCAATAATGTATGTAAACCCAAGGCCGGGGCTTCTTCTAAAGCTTTTAATAAACAGGCTTTACCCAATCCTTTGCCTTGAGCACTTTGCTCAATGTAAATGCTTATTTCGGCCGTGCCGCTGTATGCTGGTCGACCATAAAATGAATTAAAACTCATCCAGCCGGCATAAGTTCCATCGGCTTCTAAAATCCATAAAGGTCGGGTAGTGGCTTGGTGTGCATCAAACCAATTTTGTTTCGATTCCACCGTTACTTCTTCCAAATCGGCTGTTACCATGCGCGAAGCAACTGTTGCATTGTAAGTCGCTACCACCAATGGTAAATCGTTTTGCGTAGCGTATTTAAAATCAAGCTTCACTAATAAAATAAGTTGTTATAAGGATATCGTTTTATGTGGATGGTCTTCACCATCTCGTAAATGGTTTTTTTGAGCTCATCAATATTTTCCTTCTTCTGCGCACTGATAAACAAACAAGGATTGTTTAAACTTTTCATCCAAGTGTTTTTAATTTCTGCCAATGATAAATTTTCACGCAGTGTTGGCGTTAAATCATCTTCGTCTTTGTGCACATAGGTAAAGGCATCAATCTTATTAAACAACAAAATACAAGGGGTGTCGCCGGCACCAATGTCTTGCAAGGTTTGCTTTACCACATGAATGTGTTCTTCAAAATTTTTGTGTGATATATCCACCACATGTATTAATAAATCGGCTTCACGCACTTCATCCAAGGTGGACTTAAAACTTTCAACCAATTCGGTGGGTAGTTTTCGAATAAATCCTACCGTATCACTCAATAAAAAAAACAAATTTTCAATGGTCACTTTGCGCACCGTGGTATCAAGGGTAGCAAACAATTTATTTTCGGCAAATACATTGCTCTTACTGAGTAAATTCATCACCGTACTCTTGCCCACATTGGTATATCCCACCAAGGCTACTCGCACCATTTCGCCGCGGTTTTTGCGTTGCGTAGCCATTTGCTTATCAATCTCTTTTAGGCGATCTTTTAACAAGGCAATTTTATCACGCACAATCCTTCTGTCGGTTTCAATTTCTTTTTCACCTGCACCACCACGTGTACCGGTGCCGCCGCGTTGCCTTTCAAGGTGGGTCCACATACCAGTTAAGCGCGGTAACATGTACTGGTATTGTGCCAATTGTACCTGCGTTTTGGCATGCGCGGTTTGGGCACGTTGCTCAAATATTTCTAAAATTAAAGTAGTACGGTCGAGAATTTTTTTACCGAGTTCCTTCTCCAAATTTCTTTGTTGTGATGGCGATAATTCATCATCAAATATCACCACATCAATCAAGTGTTCGGTGATATAAGCCTTTATCTCCGCTAGTTTACCCTTTCCTATAAAAGTGGCCTTATCGGGTTTTTCTAATTTTTGGGTGTACCATTTTTTGGTCTCCAAACCATAGGTTTCGGCCAAAAAGGCCAATTCTTCAAGGTATTCTTGGGCCATGCCATCATCTTGCAATTTGTTGATCAAGCCAACTAAAATACAGCTGTGGTTAGGAATGGCAGTAGAAACTGGGGTTGGTTTCATTTAAATTATTGGGTCGAAGTATTGCTGTTCGACACGTGTATAATGTTTTGCTGCACGTATTCTGCAACCATGCTTGCTTGCTCTTCATTTAACTGCGCTGCAGGCATGGTGTTTTTTCCGTGTAATATCATTTCTTTAATCGCATCCACATTTAAAGTGCTGATCGAGATATCTTTGGCACCGCTCAATCCCAATTTGCCGTCGTTACCATGACAAACTACACAATTGGCTTTGTAAAGCGATGCGCCATCGTTAGCTGTTGCCACAACCGAATCTTTAGGAATTCCTTTTTTCTTGCCGTATACTTCGGCCAAACCAAAACTGCCGGTAATAAATAATAAACTCAAAGCGGCTAACACTTTGTTTTGTTTCTTAAAGCCAATCACTGCCAAAGGAATGGCCGCTAACACCATGACCACTTTTATGTAAAACATATAATCGTATTTACCGCCAAATGGCAATTGGGTGCTCAAATAAATTCCCGTTGCTAAAAACAAGAAACTGACAACCATTTCAATAATTTTCACTTTTTTGGTGAAAGCGCCCAATAAATCGCCTTTGTTACTGAGTAATAAGATGGTTTTTATCAAATAAATCAATAAAAACAGGGTCACAACCAAATAGTGCAAATGAAGCATTCCTTTATACATAGTTTTTTTTAGGGTAAAAGTAGCAATATTACAATACATACAAAATCAAATATATATCGCCTGTAAAATAAAACTTTCTAAATTTGGAGATTCATGAAAAGAAAAGGCTTACTCTTTTGCTGTTTATCTCTTTTAGGCTTGATGGTCTCTGCCCAAAGCACCTTTCCCATCAATGGAACCACCAATCCACTGAATACATATTATGCCTTTCTAAATGCCACCATCGTGAGTGATTATGAGCATGAAATCAATAATGCCACTTTACTTATTCAAAACAATAAAATTATTGCGGTAGGCAAACAGGTTGCTTTGCCGGTAGGTACTGTAACACTTGATTTAAAAGGCAAATACATTTACCCGTCATTTATTGATTTGTATTCTGATTATGGACTCACACTTGTAAAAGGTGAACGACGTTATTATGGACCGCAAATGGAAAGCAATGTAAAAGGCGCTTACGGCTGGAACCAAGCCATTAAATCAGATCAAGCTGCTTACCGTAATTTTATCCACCAACAAGATAAAGCAGCCGATTTGCGAAAAGCCGGCATTGCCTCGGTGTTAAGTGCCTATAAAGATGGTATTGTGCGAGGAAGTGGCGCCCTCGTGCTTTTAAATAACAAAAAAGAAAACGAAAGTATTGTATTGGATAAAGCCGCCGCATTTTATTCATTCAATAAAGGTTCATCCACGCAAGATTATCCGAGTTCACTCACCGGCGCCATTGCTTTGTTGCGCCAAACTTTTTACGATGCAACTTGGTATCAAAACAACACAAACAAAACCGAATACAATATCAGCCTCGATGAGCTCAATAAATTAAAATCTTTGCCGGCCATTTTCGAAAGCAACGATAAATACAATTGTTTAAGAGCTGCTACCTTGGGAAAAGAGTTTGATATCAATTTTATCATCAAGGCTTCAGGCAACGAATACCAGCGCATTGAAGATATTAAAAACACAAATGTCAATTATATTTTGCCGCTTAATTTTCCTGATCCTTATGACGTGGAAGATCCCATTGATGCCGAAGCCATTTCATTGGCCGATTTAAAACATTGGGAAATGGCCCCCGGCAATGCAGCCGCTTTTGAAGCATCAAACATTCCTTTTTGTTTTACCGCTTATGATTTGAAAGATAAAAGTACTTTGTTGAAACATGTGCGCAAATGCCTGCAGTATGGCCTCTCAAAAAGCATGGCCTTAAAAGCCCTCACCTATAATCCTGCTTTATTTATCAATGCACAAAATAAAATGGGGGCCATCAAAGAAAATTATTTTGCCAATTTTTTCATCAGCGATAAAAATATTTTTGAGGAAGATGCCCAAATTCTTGAACATTGGATTGGCAATGAAGTAACAAGGTATGCTGATGTAAATCCCATCGACATGCGCGGCAATTACACATTTAACAACGGCACTCAAAATTTCCCATTTAAAATTAGCGGCGATATCTCTAAACCAAAAATGCAAATCAGCATTGATACTTTGAAAAAGAATATCAATTACAATTTAAACAAAGACCAATTAAATTTTAGTTTCAGCCTCGACTCTACACAAATTATCCGCGCTTCTCTTGTGTATGATTCACAGACCAAAAGCTTTACGGGTAAGGCCCAACAAAATAACGGTAATTGGCAAAACATCAACATCCGTTTTGTTTCTGAAGTTGAGAAAAACACGCCCAAGTCAAATCCTACTTCCACTGCCAGCATCGAAATGGGCCAATGTCTTTATCCTTTTTCTGCGTATGGTCTCGAAAAAAATGCCTTCAAAAATTTTCAAAATGCAAGTGCTGATTTATTAATTAAAGATGCCACGGTTTGGACCAATACAAAAGATTCGGTATTAGAACACCACGATGTATTAATCATGAATGGTAGAATTAAACAAGTGGCCAAAAACATTCAATTGGCACCCAACAGCAGCATCACTGTTATTGATGCCAAAGGCAAACATTTAACCCCGGGCATTATTGATGAACACAGTCACATTGCTTTAAAATC
>CANGGP010000088.1 GCA_947453445.1 Sphingobacteriaceae bacterium | reverse complement strand
TGAGCAAGGGTTTGTTTAATTTTTTGGCCAATTCAAAAGCTTCCTTTCCAAAAGGGTGCCAGTGAACAGGATTATAGGCATGTTGCAGTAAGTAAGGACTGCTTTCGTGAATGAGCAGATTGGCTTGTTTATGACTTGAATTCAAAATAATATTTTATGAGAGGTGATAAATCCTTATTAAGTGCTTAAAAATACGCACCAAATAGATTGCAAGCCTCAATTATTAGTTAAATTTGAAAAAAAATGTTGGCGATGAAAAGCAGCATTAATGTTAACTAAAGCAGGTTATGAAAAAAATATATTGGATTATTATCGCGGGTGTTGTGATTATTGGTGCCATTGTTACCGTTCAAATCATGAAAGGCAGTAAACCAACGGAGGTTTATGTTGAATCAGCGCAAACCAGAACCATTATTGAGGTTGTATCTGCCACTGGTAAAGTTCAACCTGAAACCGAATTAAAAATTTCATCGGATGTAAGTGGTGAAATCACAGAAATGATGGTGAAGGAAGGAGACCAAGTAAAGAAAGGTGATTTGTTGTGCAGAATTCGTCCTGATTTATACCTGAATGCCTTTGAACGTGTTAATGCTTCGGTAAATACTACCAAGGCCAATTTAAAAACCGCCCAAGCCCAACTCGATCAAGCCAAGGCCAATTTAGCAAATACTGAAGCCATCTATAATCGCAATAAAAAGTTATTCGATCAAAATACTATTTCTCAGCAAGATTTAGATGCTGCCAAGGCACGTTACGAGGCCGACAAGGCCAGTGTATCAGCTTTGGAGTCTGGCGTTAAGGCGGGTTTGTATAACATTGAAAGCAGTGAAGCTTCGTTAAAGGAGGCCAATACGAATTTGGAAAAAACGTATATCTATTCACCGGTTGATGCCACTATTTCGAAGTTAAGTGTTGAAAAAGGAGAGCGTGTAGTAGGTGTTACAGGCTTGAATGGCACTGAAATTATGCGTTTGGCCAATCTAAATGAAATGGAAGTAAGTGTTGAAGTAAATGAAAACGACATTATCAAAGTTCACAAAAACGATACGGCCCTTATTGAAGTGGATGCATACATGGATAAAAAATTTAAAGGCATTGTTACTGAAATTGCCAATTCATCAAACGCCACAGGCATTTCGGTTGACCAAGTAACTAATTTTGTGGTAAAAATTCGCATGATCCGCGAATCTTATGCCTCCCTGATAAACGCCAATAATTTAATTCCTTTTCGTCCGGGTATGAGCGCCAGTGTTGACATTCAAACAAGAAGGGTGATGAAAGTAACTTCTGTTCCAATTCAAGCAGTGACCGTTAGAAGCAAAGATTCGTTAAAAACAAAAGCCGATGAGTCGGATGAGTACGAGGTAAAAGTTACCAACGACAATGAGAAAAAAGACAATAATCAAGAACAAGAAGTAGCCAAAGAAATTGTGTTTTTGTTACAAGATGGCAAAGCCAAAAAAGTGGATGTTACAACCGGCATACAAGACAATGATTTTATAGAAATTAAAAGCGGCTTAAAGCCCGGCGATAAGGTGATTTGCGGTCCTTACAGTGCTGTTTCGAAAATTTTGAAAGACAAAACGAAGGTGAAAGTGGTAAAAAAAGAAGATTTGTATAAAACTGAAAAGTAAATTTTAGGTAAAAGGGCAACACATTCGCATTGGCTTACATTCTTCACATAGAAACCTCCACCACCTCCTGTTCAGTTGCTTTATCGCATAATGGGCAGTTAAAACATGCCATTGCCTATAATAACGGTTACAGTCATGCCGAAAATTTACATCCCTTTATTCAACGTTTGTTTGCCGAGAGTCAAGTAAATATTCAACAATTATCGGCGGTAGCTATAAGCAAGGGACCCGGCTCATACACCGGCTTAAGAATTGGCGTAAGTGCCGCAAAGGGTTTGGCCTATGCATTAAAAATTCCACTCATCAGTTTAGATACCTTGCAAGTGATGGCAGTGGCGGCCAAATTAAAAAACGCTGAGGCTGATTTTTATTGCCCCATGTTGGATGCCCGAAGAATGGAAGTGTACACCAGGGTTTACAATGCATCGCTTGAACCTTGTAACGATACAAAAGCGATGATATTGGATGAAAGCAGCATTCATGATTTTGCGCCATTTCCTAAAATTTGTTTTTTTGGAAATGGATATTTAAAAGCGAAAGAATTATTAAATAAATTTCCGATGGTTCAGTTTATAGATGACATTGTTCCGGAAGCTAAGCACATGATAACATTGGCCCATTTAAAATATGATGGTCAAAACTTTGAAGATTCAGTGTATTTTGAACCCTTTTATTTAAAGGACTTTTTAATTTTAAAGAAATCAATTTAGTACTTTGAATAATAAAAACTACCGTGTTTTTCATCATATCGCAACACGTCGTGGTAGTGATTTTTTGAGGTGTAAAGCCAATGTTTAAATGCCGGTCGATTCCCATTTATCAAAGACAGTTTATTTAATAACAGATCTAAAACAGATTTCGGTTTTCTTAATGCCCTATGTTTTTGCAGCAATTGTTTCCATTCAGATTGATTTATGCTGGCAGTAACGTTTGGCATTGAATCCACAAAGGGCAACACAACTGTAACAGGCTCGAAACGCGTGATGAGTTGTAAGTAAAAATCTTCTTGTGATAACAAGTGTGCCTCCTTAAACGCCGTGAAACATGATTGCCTAATAAACTGTGCGCTTATACTTGCTTTTAAACTATTGTTACAAAGTTTGTGATAGGCTTCCGCAGCATTGATTCTGAACCTGCGCGTATCAAGAACCTTGTCATCACATGGCTCAATGCCGGTTAACCAATTGATGTATTTATGCTCAGAAAATATTTGTGTGGCTTTGTGAAAAATATCAGCCTGCAAAATCATTCCGGAAAAAAGCGTAATGCTAATCTGCTCTGAATCACTATGCCTTGCGTTTACGGCGTTTAATTCTGTAATTGGTAATTCATTAACCACATGTATTTCGCATTGTAATGGATAATTTGACAATACTTTGCCAGTGGCTTCTGCATCGGCTCTAGTGCAAAAAACATGGATACTCAATTGGGCGTAATTTTGAATTTCGACACTCCTTAAAGATGCTACTATTTCACGCTCATTAAATTTGTTTACGAGCAGTTGAACAGAAAGCCAAAACTTATTTTGATTGTTAATGGGGTTAAAAAAATTCCGCGAAGCGTCTACTGCGTTTAATTTAAACGCATTGGGTTCGTTTCTAACCAAAAAAAGTCCCGACCCCTGCAAATTGGCAATCACATTGTCTTGTAAAGGAAACAAAGCTTTAGAAAATTGAAGAATTGGATGATTGACCGGCCTACGGGTCAACACAAAAGGTTTATTAATCGCTTCAGAATTTTTTGTCCCCAAAAGGTCAACTGCAAAATCATAATTTTGTAAATCAGTATTTAATAGTTGTAAGCATTTTGCTTCCGGCTCAAACCAAGCATCATAACGCACCGTTGATTGTTGGAAGGAAGTAAAGACAAATGTTGTTTCATGTAATTGTATGGGCACGTTAAAAATGGCGCTGCCGGATTGGTTTGTGCCTTGAACACCTGAATTAGTTGTGAATGATAAACGCGGGTAAACAAAATATGAATTACTATAGATGAGATAATGTATAAAATCCCTCTTCCAAGAATGTTTAGACCATAAAGTCAAATATTGCGGTAGTACAATGGATTTTGGTGCTTCCGGATTTTTGATCAACCAAGTTTTAAAAGCTTGCCATTGTTTAGAATGCCATACCTGACCCCAGGATGCAGCCACTTGCATAAAATACACATCCGAATTATCATCAATGGCTTTAAAGCCCTCAAAATTATTTTCGTTGATTGCGTAATTGTATAAGGAGATGCCTGCTATTTGCGTTTCCGACTCATAATAGCTAAGGGCTTGGGAAGCAAAATCATAAAACCAAGTCGACACCACTAAATCATCTTCCAACAGAATAATAGAGCCATATTTAATGGATAAATCGCCGCAAGCAATTACATGATTTTTTAAACCCAAATGTTCTTTATGTAGTATAACTTCTTTTTCACCAAAAGGCCAATGAAATTGATTGGCCAAATTAATCACTGCATTGTCCTCCGAAAAATCAACACTAATAACCAATTGAACACTAACTTGATGATAATGCGCCTTCAGTAAACAGGACAAAAGTCGATGTAAACATTCGGGCCGATTATAAGCCACAACCACTATCGCAGGATGCATTTGCATGTTCATCTATTATTTCAAAGTTAATGAATGCATCCGGTTTATGATACTTGTGTCAACAATATTTAGGGTCATTAACTAAATTATTAATCAATTCATTCATCCTTATCATAACGTCTTCTAAAGCATATTCTTCGTTTAGCTTGGCCAATAGTTGTGTAGAAAGTTGCAAACGAAAACCATCATGATCTAGCAAACGTAACATGGCTTTTGACAAGGCATTGGTGTCGTTCTCATTTACCAGTAAACCATTTTGTTCGTTTTGAATTACTTCGGGAATGCCATTGTGAAAAGTGCTAATCACGGCTAAACCGCATGCGGCTGCTTCCACCATACTTTGCGGTATACCCTCTCCATCGCCATCAGGGGCTTGGCGCGCATGAGATAAAAATATGTCAGATTTTTGGTAAATGTTTATCACCGCATGCACTGTTAAGATTCCTTTAAAATCAACCTGCTCGCTTAATTGATGACTAATCACAAAATCCATACAAGTCTGCATTAAAGGTCCATCACCTATCATACACAATTTGGCCTTTGGCCTAGTTTGACATACCTGATAAAAAGCTTGCAGGATTTGAATTGGTCCTTTTTTTTCTATAAAACGCGCGCAAAAAACAAAATCGTAAATGTGTTGCTTTGAAACTTTTGGTTTGAACTTCGAAAAGTCAAGTCCACAAGGTATAATGTGGATTTTTTCTTGTGGACATTTCAATTCTCGCAGCTTCTGAGCCATGTGATTTGAAACAACCACACAAGCCGAAGCTTTGGAAAATAATAGTCTGTATTCATTAGCGAAAGTGCTCAATACATCATGGCGATAAACATCGTATCCAAAAAAATGCACCAGCATTGGTATTTTCAATTCGGCGGCCATGTTCATAAATGCCACTCCGGCCGGACCATACTCACAAAATAAGAATTGAATTTGGTGTTCGATTAAATAGGATTTAATACGTGCATTTAAAATAGCGTTTTGTCTTTCTATTGAAAAAAACTTGGTGTAAAAAAAAGATAATACAGGCGAAATGAAATACTCCGACGTTTTTCCTAAATCGTGACTATAACATTGTGGCAAATGTTCTTGAAACAAAAAGTGCATTTTACCTTTAAGATGATGCAAGTGTGCATGAATAAAGGTTTCACTGTATTTGTTTTTATTGGTGCAAACCAATGCTATGTTCAAATTTGCCATCAAACAGACTTTTTGAAATACTTCAATTGGTAATTTAACCAAGGTTTAAGTGCGTTTTGAAACGACACAAAATGGATTATGAACATGAGCAAGTAAAACATTTCTATTTGAACCAGCCAAGCTAAAATTAACAATGGCAGCCAATACAAGTAAAACTGATCCAAAAAAATAAATTTAATATCATTCAGTGGCAGCCCACTTAATGCCTTGCGATATTTTACAAGTGTGTATATTAAATATAAAAAATACGCAGGAAACAAAATATAAACATGATACAAATTGGTCAACAGCAAAAGAAACAAAAAAAAAGCCATTAGTTCTAATATTAATAGTCCTTTGACAATGAATTCAGCTTTAGCCAAGCCATTTTTACTCACCCAAGTTTTTACATCGGCTGCTTTATCATATTGATAATCGTTCATCTGATGAAAAACAATGTTGCGTAATCCACACAGCAATTGCCACAGAAAAATACTTGGCAGTATGTAAGGGAAAAAACTAAAACCATCCTTGTTGTAACACATGAATGTATAAAATGCCAAAACAGCGGGCAAAGCATGGGCATATAAAGCATCACACAATAATCCGGCAACACCTCTTTCTTTTAATCGAAAAGGTTTCATGGCATACAGATAAAAAAATAGCAGTTCAAAAAACAACAAAAAGATACTAAAGTTTGAATGCGGCAAAAAATACCATGGCGCGAGAGTCAAAACAAGGCAAAATAAAATTAGAAGAATTGTTTTCATCCTACCCAGATGTTGCACGGCATTCTCTTTATTTGCCTTTTGATCAACAGCAATGTCACCTAAGTCATTTAAAGTGTAAGCAAAGCCTGCAAAACCAATAATGGTGACAAATGACAAGGCCACAGCCTGAAAAAAAATCTGTGCATGCATGCCACTAACGAAAGCTGCTAAATAAGGAAAACACATTAAGAGCGGCACCTTAAACTGCCATGTTCGATGAATTCTTAATTGATGCCAAAAAAAAATATTATTCATCTATTTGGTATTTAACAGCTTTAAAGAATCCTTTGTTAATTGATGCCCTTTAAAATAATCTAACACCAGAGAATCTAAATAATGTGCATACTTAACATGTCCGGTATTATTAAAATGATTAGAAATATCCTTACCGTCGTAATCGCTGAATTTAAAATAGCTTGGCACAATGTAAGGCACCTCTTGAAAAAGGTGCTTGTATTTCCCTGTAAGTGCACTACCCTCTTCTGTTTCTGCCGGAGCAGGAATACCAACAAAAACACAAGGAACCTCTGCTGCATCACAATCTTGTTGAATACTGCGCATGTGAACATGGGTAAGCTCATTCACATCAACTTTTAATTTTGGATGGTTTTTAACCCATTTCCATTCTTTGTATTTGTGCTCAATGAGTAAATATATTTTTGAGAAGATGACACTGTGAGACAAAATCCTTTGGAAGTAATTTCTATTGTCACCGCGTAAGGTATATTGACGCATGTAAAACTGATATGCTTCTTCAGGTGTTTTTAAGACATAAGAAAATTCGTTTGAGAGATAATCACGTGGTGTAGCATAAATCCATTTATTGCGATAAAATGGATAAGTAAGTGGAATGCCCGGAGTAACCTTTCTTTTGAAAGTTAAAAAATCATTTCCAAAAAAAACATTCACGAGTACCAAATCAGGATTGAGTTCTTTCACGTACCTTTTAACAATTAACGCATACTGTTGGGGATCGGTGCCCGCCACACCAAAATTGAGCAATTGGTACTGTTTTTGATGACTCAACAAGCCGGCGTAAGAAATGGTAACTGAATCAGCGCAGCAACCTTCCACAAATGAGTCACCGATTATCATCACAATTTTTTTTCCTGTTTTTAATCGAATTGAATCGATGCTTGCTTTGGTATAATTGAATTCACCTAAAAAACCTTGTGCATTTACTTTTGAACCATTCATCAATGCTTTAGAATGCGCATCCAAATGATTAATACCATTTGAATCGCTAATAAAACGTGGTAAATAGATGGGATGATCTTCAATTTGAAAATCATCTATCAATGTTCCTGCTTTCATGCCAATGAAGCGTAATATTATCTCTGAGAGTACAAACAATCCAATAAAAACTATTACTTGAATTTTAAATCTTGCCATCAAATTTTTATGTTGTTTACTTTCCATTTGAGTCACCATGGATTTTTAAAGTGCGTTGCACCAAAGGTTTTGTTCACCGAATGAAAGGTAGTATTGCCAGTGTTTGAAAGTTTAAAATGACTTTTAATCTTGAATAATTTCATCAAGAAGGCAAGTGGCACCAAACAAAAACAGTAAACCAATGTCAATATGATTTTAGGCATAAAATAAGACAACACCTTGCCGATTTTATGCCAAACAATCAAAATAATTTTAGCAGCCTTTGAGGATAGAAATCCCGGTGCAATGATAAATAGGGCAAGGTAGAAGATCATGCTGTTTTTTTTAAAGTATGCGATGACCCCAAAAGCGAATAACAGCAGCAACAATGTTTTTATTTCTTCCTTGCGTTGACTTGTCATTTTTTTAAAATATTGAATAAATGAAAGGTGCAATTGCCGATGTTCCGCTTAAAACAATTAATGCCCCTAATAGCAACAATATGATGATGAGCGGTGCTAACCAGAATTTTTTTCTTTCAATCAAAAATCCCAATATGTCTTTTAATATTTCCATTTAAATTTCTAAGATATATAAAAGCCTTGCCAATTTTATGCTTTTTATTAATCCTTTTCAAAATGTCTTTTCCATTTTGTTGGATGATCATGATCCATTTGCTTTTCCTTATAAAAAACATAATTTTCCATTACCAACACATCAATTCCACTTTCCATAAAACAAGCATAAGCTTCTTCGGGCGAACAAACAATGGGCTCACCGCGAACATTAAAACTTGTGTTTACTAACATTGGCACGCCGGTTATTTGCCTGTACTGCTCTATCAATAGCCAAAAGCGCGGATTTAAAACCTTTTCTACACATTGAATGCGGGCACTTAAATCAACATGCGTTATCGCCGGAAAGTCACTTTTTTTGTAATTCAATTTTTCCTGCATTGACCATTTTTCAAAATCAACAGGTATTTCAATGCAATATTTTTGTCTTAAGTTGGTCACAAACATCATGTGTTCTGAAAATTCGGTCCTTTCAAAATATTGATCGGCATACTCTGCAAGTATCGCCGGTGCAAAAGGCCTAAAGTCTTCCCTGTTTTTAATTTTGAGATTGAGTTTTTTTTGCATGTCAGTATTTGTCACATTCGCCAAAATACTTCTGTTACCCAATGCCCTTGGTCCAAACTCCATCGAACCTTGAAACCATCCAATTATTTTTTCATCAGCTAACAATTTGCCCACAAGCTTGCACAAGGCCAATTCGTCGGCTATAAAATCAACTTTGGCATTGTAATTTCCAATAAATTGCTCTATGTCTTTGTTTTTGTATACGGGGCCCAAGTATACTGTTTCGAATTTGTTGGGCTTAGAATCAATTCTTCTATTTTGCCCCGCATAAATATAATACGCAGCCAATGCCGCTCCAATTGCGCCACCCGCGTCACCTGAAGCCGGCTGAACGTAAATATTTTTAAAAATATTGGCTTCACGCAAGGCCTTGTTGGCCACGCAATTTAAAGCCAGTCCGCCTGACAAACACAAGTTTTCTGATTCGCTTAAACTTTTGCAGGTCATGGCCATTTTAATCATCACCTCTTCGGTAATACTTTGAATCGCCAATGCCAAATCACAATGCACTTGCTCTATCGGCTCATTTTCAGCTCGACGTTGAATACCAAACAACAATTTCCATTTTTTATCCTTCACCATTGTTAGTGAGGTAGCATAAGTAAAGTACTTTTGATTTAAAAAAATTGAACCATCACGGTTAATTTGAACCAATTCAGATTTAATTGTGTGCATAAAATTTTCAACGGCCTGGGAATGTTTGTTTCCGTATGGTGCCAAGCCCATTACTTTGTATTCACCCGAATTCACTTTAAAACCTAAAAAATAAGTAAATGAAGCATAAAGCAATCCAACTGAATGTGGAAAATTCATTTCGTGGCTAAAAGTTATTTGATTGTTTTTACCATATGCCATTGCCGCTGTGCACCATTCGCCAACACCATCTACAGTTAATATGGCCGATTCGGAAAAAGGCGAACTAAAAAAACTTCCTGCTGCATGTGCCAAATGATGTTCTGTAAAAAGTAGATTAAGTTTTTTACGATCAAATTCTTGGATTTTATAAAGTGCCTTTTTAATTTCTTGTTTTAAAAATAATTTCTTCGAAAGCCATACGGGCATGGCCGTGATAAATGAGATGAGGCCTTTTGGAGCGAAAGCCAAATAGGATTCCAGCAAACGTTCAAATTTCAGGAATGGTTTGTCATAAAATACAACAGCATCTAAATCATTTAATGTTAAACCACTTTTTTCGAGACAAAATTTAACTGCCATAAATGGAAATTCAGCATCATGTTTTTTTCGCGTAAATCGTTCTTCTTGCGCGGCGGCTACAATTATGCCATTCACACAAATGGCTGCAGCCGAATCATGGTAGTAGGCTGATATGCCAAGTATCTTTAGTGACTTTGAATGCCCTTGCATGATTAAATTAAAAATAAGCTGCCCAACTAGGCTTCACAAGATACAATTTTTGCTGTATTTATTTCGATGAGGCCTCAGCTTCAATTCCCAAAAATATTTTTGATTTTAAAAATAACAAGTCAACATTAACTCCAATCCCTTTTACAAATACCCATGTTATTAGATATATAATGAGAAATCGAAACGCGTATTTTTTTTGCTAAATTTGACTAATAATCACGCAAAAATTGTTATGAATGAGCGCAAATAGGGTATTTAATGATGCCATTATTGAAAGTAACTTTAACCGAGATGGATTTGTAAAGTTGCCTTTTTTAAGTCGAGAGGAAGTTGAAGCATTAAAAAATTACTATTACAACAGCCTCGAAAAAAGTGGAGGACAGAAGCAGTCCGAAAACCTCGATTTTAATGTGAATAAAAAAATGGGGTATGATTTTACATTTATTGATGAACATAGTGATTACAAAAAGAACGTATTTCGTATCATTTCAGAGGTCTTCGAAAAAAAAACCGACAGCATTTTAAATCAATATCGACCCATTATAGCAAATTTTATTCGAAAAGAATTTGAGGCGGGAGAAGTTCCCATGCATCAAAACTGGGCCTTTGTGGATGAAGAAAAATATACTTCTGTCTCTGTATGGGTTCCATTAATTGACAGCCATGAAAACAATGGCACCCTGCAATTAGTTAGGGGGAGTCATAAACGTTTTGGTAAAATCAGAGGCCCAATGATTCCGTGGGAGTTAAAAGAGTTAAAGTCGGAAATTTTATCACGACACATGACACCCATGATAGTGCAAGCCGGAGATTGTGTTATACTTGATGACAGCATTGTTCATTACAGTGCGCCAAACCATAGCAATGACAAGCGTTTGGCCATTCAATTAATTTTGGTACCAAAGGCAGCCGATACAGTTCATTATCACTTTGATAAAACTCAAAATCCAAATGAAGTGGAAATGTATGAAACATCGCAGCCATTTTACATGGAATTTCACCCATGGCTAAAACCTAAAGAATTAAAATTACTTGCAAAATTGCCTTATCATGAAAAAACATTTAGCTATTCAGA
>CANGGP010000087.1 GCA_947453445.1 Sphingobacteriaceae bacterium | reverse complement strand
CCAACAGCCTTCACCCCTAATGGAGACAAGGAAAATGATTTATTTATGCCTGTTACCAGAGGTGTTAAAGCTTACCATTTTTATGTATTCGACCGTTGGGATGAACCAATGTTTGAAAGCACCGACCCGAATGCAGGTTGGAACGGCACCCACAAAGGTAAAGAGTGTAAACAAGATGTTTATATTTGGAAGTTAGTCATCACTTCTAAACACGACATTCAAAAGGTTTACACAGGCGAAATAATCTTGATGAAATAATCACGGTTAAAATTCCAGGTTTTTTTAAAGCAATATAAAGCCAATTAATTATTGCCCAATTTTTAACAAAATAAGGCAATTCAATAATTTTTTGCATCTTAAGGTTTTAAAACTTTACAGATGTTATCGAAAAATCATATTTGGAATTTCTCAAGCGTTGGGGGTGTAAAACGTGTTAATTTAGAGTCGGGTGCCGATTTACTGGCCCTAGATCAATTGGATCAAAAATTATGGACGGCCTTGAGTTGCCCGGTTGAAGGATTGGAAATTGATGAAAAAACACTCAGTTTAATTGATCTCGACAGTGATGGCAGAATTAGGGTACCTGAAATTCTGGAAGCAGTAAAATGGATTACGAGTCACATTAAAAATGCCGATGAATTACTCAATCAAGCCAAAAGCCTGCCGCTTTCATCAATCAATCAAAACACACAAGAAGGGAAAGATCTTTTTAATTCGGCAAAGCAAATTTTAAAAAACCTAAATCTAAGTGAAGTACAAGAGATTTCGGTTGATCACACCGGTGATTTAACCAAAATATTGGCCAATACAGCTTTTAATGGCGATGGCGTAATCACTGAAGAATCGAGTAGTGATGCCGAACTAAAACAATGCATTAAACAAATTATTAAATGCTGCGATGCTGTGAAGGATAGAAGTGGTAAAAAAGGTATCACACAGCAAAACATCGTAGCTTTTTACGAAGCTTGCCTTGCTTACATCGAATGGCAAAATAGATTGGAAATCAACAAATCAAAAATTTTACCATTTGGCGAAAATACGGCAGAGGCCTTAAAAACTTACGAAGCTATCCGCTCGAAAATGGACGACTTCTTTATCCGCTTAAAACTACTGAAATTTGATGCGCAAGCGGGCAGCATGCTCAATCCATTGGCCAAACAAATTGAAGCCATTAGCGGCCAAAATTTAACCAATGTCAACGAAAATATCAGCGGTTTGCCCCTCTCAAAAATTTCGCATCAACAAAGTTTAAACTTTAAGGAAGGTATTAACCCCGCATGGGAAAAGCAAATTCAACTGTTCTATACAAATGTAATTGTGCCGGTTTTTGGTGAAAAAACAAATTTGAATGAATCGGAATGGATTTTAATTGGTGAAAAATTTGAACACTATAATGCATGGATGGCTTCCAAAGCAGGCGAAAGTGTTGAAAAACTAGGACTTCAAACCATTGAACAAATTTTAAGTAAAAACCAAAAAGACGCATTGTTGCATTTAATTGAACAAGATTTACAACTCGAAACAGAAGTGAACAACATCATTTTAGTGGATAAATTGGTGCGATATTACTGCGATATTTTTCGCTTATTAAAAAACTTTGTCACCTTTTTTGATTTTTATTCACCCGATGAAATTGCCATCTTTCAAAATGGCACCTTGTTTATCGATCAACGCAGTTGCGCCCTTTGCATCAAGGTGAGCGACATGGATAAACACAGTAGCATGGTGGCCCTTAGCGGCATGTTTTTAATTTACTGCGAATGTTCGTCGAAACGACACAATGAAAAAATGACCATCGTAGCAGCCATGACCAATGGCGATATCGATAATTTAATTGTTGGCCGCAACGCCATTTATTACGATCGAAACGGCGATGATTGGGATGCCACGGTGATAAAAATTGTCGATAACCCAATCAGCATCCGACAAGCTTTTTTTTCGCCCTATCGAAAAGTGGCCAAGTTTATTGAATCGCAAGTTGAAAAATTTGCTCAAGCCAAAGAAAAAGAAGGGCATGAAAAAAACACGACACAAATCGAAAATACTGCATCACAAATTGTAGAACCGCCTAAAGCAGCGCCTACCCCATTCGATATTGGTAAATTTGTAGGTATTTTTGCCGCCATTAGTTTGGCTTTGGGCGCTATTGGTGGCGTGTTGGCCTCCTTTATTTCAGGCTTCTTAAGTTTAATCTGGTGGAAAATGCCACTGGCTTTAATGGGCATTGTTTTGGCCATTTCAGGACCATCGATGATCATAGCCTGGTTGAAATTGAGGAAACGTAACTTGGCACCAATTTTAGATGCCAACGGTTGGGCCATCAATGCCCGAGCGATTATCAATATTCCTTTTGGCAACACGCTCACCGATTTGGTGAAACTCCCGCTGAATGCTAAAATTAACCTCAATGATCCCTTTACCAAAAAGAAAAATCCTTTGGTTAACATTTTAATATTGCTTTTTATCCTACTCTGTTTAAGTACCCTCGTGTTATGGAAAATGGGGATAATTGCGCAATACTTTAACTTCTAAGTGAATTGATTTAATCAAAATTCAACATGGACTTCAACGCTGAATTATTATTGAAGTAATTTGCTTGGGACGGCGAGTTCTTTAGTGTTAGCCTTGGTGTAAGCAAAGGAATTGTTATGTGCGTTATAATAAACCAAAGCAATCGGACTGATGTCATGGTCTTTATCCAATAGGTCGAGAATTTTGTTGGTGAGCAGCTTCACATGAAAATGAAAGTCAAACATTAAATCCCTATCATACGGAATGGCGGTGTCGAAACAAATTAATTTTGATTGATAACCTTCACGACTAATTTTTATTTCATAAATCGCATTTCTATCCAAATAAAAATGGAAATCCTTATGCCAGTGGTGCAAAACAATTGAATCAACTTTTACACTGTCTTTGTAAAGTATCACAGTGTACATACCTTCCTTTTTATCAGTAACAATGGTGCCTCTAACCTTTAAACAAACCAAGGAATCATCGCCAGATGGTTTTGGTTTTGCACTTAATTGAAAAATGCTGAGTAACAATAAAAGGATGGCTATAAATTTGATGTTTTTCATGGCTTTTACTTTTTATCGATTCATGTTTTTTTATTTATCCAATCATTTATTATTTATAGGCTCTGTATGCGTGAACGTCATTTTGCCCTTTTACTTTAAAGTAATGTTCAAACTTGTAACCTTGTTTTAATGGAATAACTTCAATCACCTTACCGCTTTCGATGGAAATACTTAATTCAACAAAAAAGCCGCGTAAAAAGAACAATAAAGTTCTGGTATCGTTTTCGAACATGGTTTCAATGTGTACCCCCGAAGTAAGTAACTCATGTACTTGTTGTTCTTGGTTACCTTTAGCAAAACTGTAAAAATCTTGCAAATTTAATTCCGGTTTATAATCTAAAGTTTTCATATTATTTGTTTTTATTGGTTAGTTAATTTTTCAATCGTTATTTGCCTGCTTGTGGTCTAAATAATACACTGTAGGTTAAATGAAAACCAGCACAACGAATAGCGGTTAAGATTAAAAAGTCTTTCACTTCACTTTTCCATCTTTTTTGGAAGGTTTTATTTGATTTACATTCTTTGTTCATATAATACACCAAGTTGGCACCATCGATGCTGCGTTTGGTGGTTCTTAACAAGTGGTAAGCGTCGGTAGTACAAGCAAAAATGGTGGTGCTGCCTAAAAATTTTGGACCCATTTGAGGGTTGTTTTGGTAGTATTTGTTTTTCCAGCTCACTGCCGGATTCCAAAATTGATCATTGGCATTTGGTAAGCGTTGTTTAAATCCGTTTTCGTAGTGGTAGCTAATCGATTCAATGGTACCATCCAACATGCCGGAAACAAACATGGCCGAACCTGAAACCAAATAGTCTTTCCATTTTTTTTGAGCCTGCATCCAGTTTATTTGCACCAATAATACCATGATGACGATGAGGAGGCTTTTTGCAGATTGACCGATGGTTTTCATAAGGCTTAATTTTACTGTAAAGTTCGGTCATGAATAAGCGGATAAGAATTTTATAAAACGGGCTTCATTACAGATGTAAGATTTTGAGAAAATTGGTAATAAAAAAAAGAGCCCCTATCGGCGCTCCTTCATTAAATTCCTTTGCTTGTGTGTGATATCAATAAATTCGAAACAAATTGACCATTAAAAAATCTCAGAAAAATAAAATGACAAAAACTGAATCATTGATATAACCGTTTAAAAGAGCGGTAATTTTACCGTAAAGGTAGAACCCTCTTCAGGCTGACTAACAACATCTATACTACCTCCTAAGGCTTGTATTTGTGTTTTTACCATAAACAATCCCATGCCCTTGCCTTCAATTTCAAAATTGAACTTCTTATACAAGCCAAACAAATGCACGCCATGTTTTTTTAAATCTATGCCCATGCCATTGTCTTTAAATTGAATGATGATATTACTATTTTCCAATTCAGTCCAAATATGAATTTGAGGGGCGGTATTGCGCTTGGCGTATTTAATGGCATTGCCAATTAAATTAAAAAATATACTGTGTATATAAGGATTAATTGAATACAGCTTAGATGCCTTCGAAAAATCATGCGTTACAATGGCGCCCGAAGATTTAATATTTTGCTCTAAGGTTTCGAGTACTGTAATCATTAGTTCCTCTAAATTGATTTCGGTTTTTGATTGCGACAACTCTTTTTTGATGTTTAATATTTCGTTTACATCCTTAATTGTATTGTCTAATTTACTGGCCGAATCTTGCATGCCTTGTAAAATAATGGCCTTGTCATCATCGCTTACATTATTTTTCAACAAGGCACTGAAACCCAATAGTGTTGCCAAAGGTGAACGAATATTGTGTGAAATAATGTAAGAAAATTGCTCCAAATCACGGTTTCTCTGCATCAAATCGCTAATCATTTTTTCACGTTCAACTTCCAACGATTTTATTTTGGTGATATCGTAAACCGACACACTAAAACTGTTTTGTTCTTGGAAATCAAATACCGGCACCACTGTTGATGTTAAATATTGCTTGCCATAAACGGTATTCACATCAAATTCATATACAAATGGCTCTTTGGTCTTTACAACCTCTTCAAATATTTGATCAACCGTGCCTTTTAAATTTGGGGACACATATTCAAAAATTGAATGGTTTAATTGCATTTTTTTACCCGACATCAAAGTATAAATATCACCCAAACTTTCGCTGAACAATAAAATGCGATAATCTTTATCCAATAACAAATGCCCTACATTGGTGTTGTTGATAATCGATTTTAAATTGGCCTCCGATTGCGCCAAGGACTTGTAAATTGAATACTTGTTGTAGTTCATGATGAACAATTCCAACAGAGCATTGATTAAATCTATTTCTTCTTTTAAGAATGGACCTTCAAACTCATCTTCAAACTTTTTTTGATACGACACCTCAAGTGAAATGTTCTTTCCATCATGGGTTTTACCACCGGCAAACAATTTGTCAGTTTGTGCTTGAAAATTATTGCTATGATACACTGTGTTATCAAACTCTATCTTTACTTGGCAATGTTCTGCGTATTTCCATCCTCCCGGTATAATGTCGGTTGCCGCTTTAATAAGATCCTCGAACGACACATCATCGTCCTTCAACATTTTATTGATTAAGTAAATAGTTCTTAATTCTTTCATTCGTTCACTTAATTGTATTAATGTGTTATTCTTTTGTTGATTTGTTTCAATGTTGTGTATCGCCAATGAAAGATTTTTACCCAGGCGGCTTAAAACCGACACTTCGTTTTTATCGAATGCTTTTGAATGCGCCGAATAAATATTCAATAAGCCAATCACCTTATTCTTCGCTACAATTGGTATCACACAAGAAGCTGCAATACCATACGTTTTTGCCTTTTTGAGCCAAGGCTTAAAATCATCAGAAGCATTTACGTTGTTGGTTACCATTATTTCACCACTCATAAAAGCCCTTGCACTCGGCCCACGCAAATGTTTATTAGATTTTAAAGAAATTTTAAAACCTTTCAAATAGTCGGTTTCGCCGTAAGATACCTGTGGCTCTATGAAATGTGGCGTGGATTCATCTAAAATACTGATCCAGGCAAGTTTATACTTACCATCCACTACAATGCACTTGCAAAGTCGACTAAACAGTAACTCGCGTGATTCGGCTTTTAGAATCAAATCATTCATCTTCGTTAACAATTGAAGTTCATGATTGATTTTTTCCAGTTGATTTTGGGTTTGAATTTGCTCGGAGATATCTTTAAAAGAAACAATGGTAAAAGGTTGCTCATCAAAATTCATCTTCCGAACATGCATATCAACATAAATCACCTTGTTTTTGCTGTTATACATCCTTTTAATGCCATCCGCCAAATCCTCAGTAAAATTCGTTTCCTTGATGCTTTTAATCTTGTGCTGATGAAACAAAACGCCTATGTTTTTATCGAATAATTCATTGCTCTGATAACCCAACAATTTCTCGGCTTCAATATTTGCAATGTTTATCTTACCTTTCGAATTAACCAACACCATTGGCATGGCGGCTTGCTCGATGATTTTTTTAAATTTTTCTTCATTCTTTTGAAGTACCAATTCAGCTCTTTTTTGATCATCGATGTTTTGGGCTGTTAAAGCCAATCCTACCAATGTTTTTTTTGTATCATATACCGCTGCTACCTTAAATTGAAACCATAACGACTGCTGCCCTACTTTTACGTATAAGTCCTTCACCATGGTTTGTCCTTTCAACACCTCTTTGTAATCAGAAAACAAACTTCCCTTTAATTCTTCCGGAACGTAAACCAAATAATCCTCGCCAATTTCCATGGCTTTACCATATAAGCGCTTGGTAAATACCTTCATTGTTTCATTTAAGGCCACTATTTTAAATTCAAGATCAATGATGGCAATAGCATCATTCGAATTAATTAAAAAGGCGCGCAAAATCGATTCGTTTTGATCGAGCTTTTCTTTTGCCTTTATAATTTCCTTTTCTGCATTAATTAATGGCTGTATATTCTTGAGCAATAACACTGCACCAATCACTTTTCCTGCTGCATCCAACACAGGGTTCATTTTAGTTTCAATCCACATTTGCCCTTTTAAGGTTGGCAAATCAAAATTCACGGTAATTTTTTCACCCTTAAAACATTTATTCAAAGCAATCAAATACTTCTTGCGCATCCCACCGGGAATAATGTTCTTTAAGTTCTTACCAATCACCAATTTCAATCCCGTGTTTTCTTCAACTTTATCAGCTGCTTGTGCATTGAAATTTAAAATATGGAATTGCTTGTCGATATAAACAATGCTTTCATCTGTGTTATTCAACAAAGCATTAAACTGAAAATTTAAGGCATTAAAACCCGGTTTCTCCTTTTTTGCATCTTGATGAAATACCACATGGCACATCAATTGATTATCCACCAAGGTAAATTGTGCCTTTAAGGACTGTTTTTTGAGCGGTATTGGTATAATCAATTCTTGGGTTCCTTCATTTAATAGAAGCGCTTTCATTTGCTTCGAAAGCCCCTTACTATCAAAATCCTTAAAAATCTCCCAGAGGTATTTGCCTTTTAAAGCCCTTTGAAGCGATATGTGCAAATCATCGTTGTGTTTTTCTACCTTAAGAATTTTAAAATTTAAGGCCAAAACAGCTTGAAAATAAAATAAAGAAGGTTTTACCGACTTTTTTCTTATTCCCCTATTTTGGCTAATTTTTGGCATGCTTAAATGACCGTTAATCATCAAGAAACAATCATCTTAATGATGCTACTTTAAAAGTGATCGGAGCAGAATATGATATACTAAATTTAGAATAATTCTTTAATTTTAAAACTAATCTTTGTCAACTTTATAAATGACTTTCACTCTTTTTTATAAATTGACACACATCATCGGTCTTCTTTATTTTTCGAATCGCATGACCATATCATTGTAATGTAAATCAATTACTTTTAAACCAAAGCCCAAAGCAAAGGGTAAAAGCTATGCAAACATTTACATTAATAGCATTAAATGGAATTCAACATTTCTAGCGTGAGTGGTTTATTTAAAAAGATAATATCCTTCGAAATGCCCTCCGATTTTTGCTTGTCTTCATGAAATACAGAAGACGTTAAGATGATTAATTTAGGCTTGTTAAAAGCATTTTCCTTGTTCTTTTTAAAGTTCTCAATAAATTGAAAACCATCCATCATTGGCATGTTGATATCGATAAAAATCACCTCAGGATACACTTTTTTGAATTCCTCACCCATCATTAACAAATTATTCAAAAACTCCAATGCACTGATGGCACTGGTATGTGAAAATATTTTTTTCGCAAAGTGATTTGCCTCCAATGTTTTTTCATTGATAAAATTATCCAACTCATTATCATCAATCAACATGGCATTGGCATATTTAAATTTTGGCTCCTTGTGTTTCATGGTTTTGGTTTTATGCGTATTTCTTATTCAGTTCAAACATTAAATATTTTAACATCTCTGTTTCTCCCTTGTTTCTGGCCATAAACAAGGTGAAAAAATCTCTTTGTTTGGCAGTTACTTTTTTATTCATGCTCTTGATGTCTTCTCCAAACAATTTAATTAAATCCAAGAGGTAATAATATGATTCTAACTTTTCTGTTTTAATTTTTCGGTATACATTTTTGGTTAAACTGTCCGATAAATCAAATTCGCCCATTTGTAAATAAACATAAACCAGCAACATTTTAATTTCGGTGTTGATGTGGAAGTAATCTTTAAAGCTGTTGATGTTTAAAATGCTATTTAAGCGCACCGTGGCTTCTTTTTGTTTGCCTTCATAATACGATAACATGGCTTTGTATATGCCCATCACCACTAATGAATGCACATCGGCTTGGTCGTACAAAAGGGTTTTGTCGTAATCTTCTTTTAACTCTTCTAATTTACCCTGGTCTTGCAAAAAGGAAATTTTACGCAGCAAAAACATTGAAGTCATGCATATGTGCGATGACAATAAAATTGTTTGTATATGTTCATTTACCTTGTCGTAATAGTGCTTTGCCGATTTAAATTGTTTAATTTGATAATAATATTCAAAATACAAAAAATCGATCGAAAGGTCCCAATTTTTATACACCGAAACATTGGGCATTTCGCTGATGATTTTATGGCATTGCGCCAAAATATCTTCCGTACTTTTCTTTTCATCATCGTTAACTCCTGCAAAAAGGCGCGTTTGTAACTCAATCACATTTTGAATTAACTCAATCGACTTCGAAGGATTTAATGCATGGTGCTCTGCAATACCCTTGCGCAAAAACAAAAGTGTATCGAGTAATTTTTTTGAACGCGAAAAATTATATTGCCCCAACACCCGGTTAAAATTGCCCAATATTTCAAGCGATTTTTCAAGCGATAAATTAAAAGCAATGTGCTTATTATAGAGTTGCGAATAATAAAAGTACTTGTCGGAATAGGTATTGATTTTCTTTAAAGCACTATATACAACCGTTAGTTCATTGTGCATGTCATAGGCCAACAAATCTTTTTCCAATTTTTCAAGAAATGCAACCGTCACCTCGCGTGGCGAATTAAGGCACATCACCGGAATTTGATGCAATTGCTTCACAACCTCCTCTTTTGAAGCATAAATATCACCCGATAAATACTCTTGTATTTTGTCGTAAAGGCGAGATTTTAATACATAAAACGAATTTGAATTGATCTTTAATTGCTCGATGATTTCTTTATCGGTGAGTGTATTTTTTTTATACGATTCAAACAAAAAAAGGAAGTGGTCTGCTTTGTTCTTTATGAGCGAATGTTGAATGGTCTGAAAGACCGAATCCTCCAAATTGCTGATAATATTTTTTAGTTTAATCATAAGGCAATAAACACTTTTTATTTTATTTTAATTGCTGTTCAAAATTAATTTTCGGCTTGAATACACTATTAAAAGTACTTCATTCATTGCAATTTTCAAAAGGTATTTTGTGTTTATTGAGAAGCTAAGACCCAAATTATACGTTGTTTTATGTTGATATTTCGAGCAAAATAATTTGTTAAGCAAAGCAAGAATTACTTTTGTACCTCAAATTTCATGAATGGCAAGTGAATAAATGATTCATGTACTTGCATTCAACTTTCAATTCTATTTGCTGATAAGGATTAAACTTTGTGTCGTCATTATGAAACTTAGTATGATGCCGCATTTTGTGGCACTTATAATTTTACACTTTTATCGGTGCGGTACTTTTTGTTAAAAGGATGTAAAATATCAAAGGTATATAGCAAAGTAGCGCCGGTATTCATACAAAATGCATTTCTACCTTTGTGCAATGCTTGTTTGTAATCCACATGGTAATAAGCGCCCAAACCTGAATATACTTTAAAACTAATGGTATTGGTAATATTGTACTGCAATTGAAATCCAAGTCCGGCTTCTGCAGTCGACATTTTTACCTGGTTCCAATTCACATTCATTTCAAGGTTATTTTCTTGCTCATAGGCTACTGCCGAAGACGATAATGGTAAACTGCGGCTGTATTGCAAGTAAGAATAAAAATTTACTTCTAAAATATCACGGTGCACTTTTTTAAATTTTCTGTATTCAATATAATCCAACGAATCTTGAACAGTAATTACATTGTCCTTAACATCATCACTGCCTTTTCCGCTTAAATTGCGGATGTACATTACTTTTAAACCATTGAGTTTATTGTTGTCTTGGTAAATCAATGGCGAAATGGCTAAACCATTAAAATGGTTATTCATCACAAAAGTTGGTGCATAAAAGGCCGAATGCCCATTGTTGGAAGCAGCGTAATCGACGCCGAAATCCAAAAATGCCCTGCCCGACATCACGTCCTGTGCAAACATTCCTGAAAAATTAAATAAACTGATGATAAAAATATATATCACTTTCGAAAAACGAATACTGAAATCAACACCCTCTTCCCGAAGGTTTTGGTTTAAATGTTTGGCGGAGGTTTTCATATGCTTTGGTTTTATGCCTTGTATTACAATACAAAGTAACGAAGCATATCAGGTGTTTTTTTTTTGAAAGCCGATAAGACATTTCATATGTAAGATTTCAGCAATATTTGTAAAATAATGCCTTGAGCTTATGTGATTCTTTTCAAAGAGGAGTTGATTGACTTGTTTTAAAAGGCTTTTTGTGGGTTTTGTTTGTTTTTGATTTTTCAAGGTATCAGCACGAATGTGGCTATTTTGTACCTTTTTAGATCATTTTTGGTT
>CANGGP010000086.1 GCA_947453445.1 Sphingobacteriaceae bacterium | reverse complement strand
TTATTCAGTTTCAGTGCTGAACAAATGAAAAGTTCAGCCATTTTTTTAAACATTCTTGTCTCCGCCATTGCTTTTGCACAATATTACCATGCCGGTTTTTTTAAAATTAAATTGTTTTTTCCTTTTGCCATTAGCTCAATACCTGCTGCATTTTTGGGTGGTATGTTATCCGTTAACGCACAGATTTATAAAAAAATATTAGCGATTTTACTTTTGTTTCCTATTTTTCGTTTAATGGGATTAATCCCCCAAGAACGCGAAACCCTGGAGAAACAAAATGTTTTGCTGTCATTGTTCATTGGTTTGGTGATTGGTTTTTTATCCGGACTCATTGGCATCGGGGGCGGTATCATTCTGAGTCCGGTTATTTTATTGTTGCGTTGGGCCAACATGAAAGAAACGGCGGCTGTTTCAGCTTTGTTTATTTTGGTGAATTCTTTGGCAGGACTCGGTGGGCTGTCTTTGCAAGGACTCAACACATCAGCTGACATATATGTGATGTTGTTGGTGGCCTTATCCGGTGGTTTGCTTGGTTCATATCTTGGCGCAAAAAAATTCAAGCATCAAGTTTTACGGGTTTTATTGGTATCTGTTTTAAGCATTGCCTGCATCAAATTGTTATTCACTTAAACATGGTCAAGCATCAAAAAATTAGTTGTTATATTTTAGCGGGCGGCAAAAGCAGTCGCATGGGACGTGATAAGGGCTTAATTTTATTGAATAACAAAGCCATTGTTCAAAGTCTTATCGAAAAACTTGAAACAAGTTTTGATGACATCATTGTTGTTTCAAATAACAAAGACTACGAACAGTTTGGTAAAGCAGTTATTGCCGATTCGGTTTTAAATATTGGTCCTGCCGGTGGAATATACACAGCCTTGCAGCATGCCAAGCGCGATAAAATATTCATCATCAGTTGTGATATGCCATTTGTGACGGTTGATGCTATTGCCTTTTTAATTGGGCAGTCAGAAAACAATGAGATTGTCCTTCCTTATTATCAAAAGCATCCTGAACCACTTTGTTCGGTGCTTTCTAAATCTTGCCTCGGGCTTTGGAAAAGCAACATCGACAAAGGTGTTTTTAAACTTCAAGATATAATGGCTAATTTTAATACATTGCATTTGCATGTAGATAAAATTGATTTATTTAAATCTGATTTTTTCTTTAATGTGAATTCAGAAGAACAATTGGAAGAAGCAAAACGTAAATTACAAAATGAAAGTTAGGGTATTGGTTTTTGGACAATTAAAAGACATTATCGAGTCGGATGAATTATGGCTAGAGGGGCTTGCTCACAGTGATGATGTTTTGCCGCTATTGCAAGCACAATTTCCAGGCATAAAAAACTTACAATTTAAAATTGCACTCAATAAAAAAATGATTCAACAAGGTGTATCATTGCATGAAGATGATGTGATTGCTTTGTTACCTGCGTTTTCGGGAGGCTAATAAAAAACATTGGATTACAAAAGATATAGTCGTCACATCAGTTTAAAAGAATTTGGTAAGCGAGGCCAAGAGGCTTTGCTAAAGGCCAAGGTATTGGTGGTTGGGGCAGGCGGATTGGGATGTCCGGCTTTACAATACTTGGCAGCTGCCGGAATTGGTTGCATAGGCATTGTGGATGATGATGTGGTGGATATGTCGAATTTGCAACGACAAATTTTATATGGTGCTGAGGATGTTGGTTTAGCAAAAGTAGAAGTGGCCGCAAAAAAAATAAAACAGATAAATCCGGAAGTACAAGTGGATGTTTACCGTTTGCGTTTAAACAATCAAAATGCTTTGTCGGTTATTCAAAAATATGATCTTGTTTTGGATGGTTCAGATAATTTTGAAACACGCTACATGGTGAATGATGCTTGTGTAATTTTAAACAAAGTAATGGTGTTTGGCTCTGTGCTTCGTTTTGAGGGACAAGTTGCAGTATTTAACAAAATGGATGAGACCAGTGGAATAAAAACCAATTACCGAGATCTTTTTGCAGAACCTAATCAACAAAGTAATTTTTTGTCGTGCGAAGAAAACGGTGTACTGGGTGTATTGCCCGGAATCATAGGAACGATGCAGGCTGCTGAAGTTATTAAAATTATTTCCGGTGTAGGAAAACCATTGATCAATAAAATTCTGCATTTTAATTTATTAAACAATGGCTTTTATGAATTTGAATTGAGTCCTGATCTGCAAAACTTCAAAAAGTACCCAACAGATGAGCAGGCATTTTTAAATTTTAATTATACAACACATTGTGATCATCCAAAAAAAGTTTCTGATAGCATATGACAAAGGAGAAAAGAAAGCACAAAGTTTTTATGGAAGGGGCAATATCGCCAACTTTTATAGCAGAAAGTATTGCCAAACATTCAAGTAAAACAAATATTGGGGCCCATGCTATTTTCTTAGGACAAGTGCGTGAGGATTTGATTAACGCTGATAAGGTTTGTGCCATTGAATACAGTGCATACCAAGAAATGGCAGAGGAGGCATTGCATGAGATTAGAGAAGCAGCCTTTGCACAACACAATTTGGAGTGTATGCACATTTACCACAGTTTGGGAGAAGTGAAGGTTGGTGAAATTTGTTTGTTTGTTTTTGTTTCTTCGAAACACCGTGAAGCTTCATTTAAAGTTTGTGAGGAATTGGTTGAGAAAATAAAAAAGGATGTGCCGATTTGGGGGAAAGAAATTTTGCAGGATGCTTCACACCAGTGGAAAATAAATCAATAAGATAAGCGAAGATGATTGATATTACACATAAATCGAGTACCAAGCGTGTGGCCGTAGCCGGCGCTATTGTGAAAGTGAGTAAACAAGCGACTATCGATGCCGTTCAAAATAAAACGGTTCAAAAAGGAGATGTGTTTGAAATGGCAAAAACAGCCGGTTTGTTTGCCGTGAAAAAAACCAGCGACATCATACCCGATTGCCATCCGATGCCGGTTGAACAAACATCGGTTAAGTTTAATATTGTGGGTTTAGAAATTCATGTTTTGGTGGAGGTTTCTACCATTTACAAAACAGGGGTAGAGGTTGAGGCCATGCATGGCGCATCGGTGGTGGCATTAACCATGTACGACATGTTGAAGCCCATTGATAAAGGCATTGAAATTCACAGCATCAAATTGCATGAAAAAACAGGCGGTAAATCTGATTTTATAGATGCATTTAGAAACGATTTAAAAGCCTCGGTGATTGTTTGTTCCGATAGTATATCTGCAGGAAAGAAGGAAGACAAGGCGGGTAAAGTAATCGTTCAAAAATTGGAGCAATATAAAGTTGGCATTAGCGAATACATAGTGATTGCTGATGACATTGATTTGATTCAACAAACGGTGCTTAAAGCCTGCGATCAAAAAAATAATTTGGTGATGATCACAGGTGGAACAGGTTTATCAAACCGTGATGTAACACCTGAAGCCATTCGTCCTTTATTGGATCGCGAAATTCCCGGCATCATGGAAGCAGCCAGAAATTACGGTCAAGCGCGAACCCCTTATGCCATGCTTTCGCGGGGTATTGCGGGGATGCGTGGTGATACTTTAATCATTGCCATGCCGGGTTCTACAAAAGGTGCAGCCGAAAGCATGGATGCATTGTTTCCACCCTTATTGCATTTGTTCAGTATTTTAAATGGAGGCGGGCATTCAGGTAAGAAAAAACATTAACCACCAATGCTGATCATGTTGCGGTTTTGCTGATTTAATTCGGTGTTCGAAAAATCATCGAAATGGGTCATGCCACCCCTCACTGATTTTTTATGCCACACACTTTCACGGATAATCTGTTCAATGTTGTTACCTTCTCTCAGGGCGGTAAGCAGATCGGTTTCACCTGAAGAAAATAAACAATTTTTTATTTTTCCGTCAGCTGTTAGTCGCAAACGGTTACAAGTATCACAAAATGGATTAGTAACTGTAGAAATGATAGCAAAAGTGCCTTGGTATCCTTTTATTTGAAAGGCTTTTGAGGTGTCGTTTTTTTTATCTTGTAATTTTATGACTTGGCCGGGGAAAGCCGTTTCAATTGTTTGCAACATTTCGGCATATCCTAAGCCCTTGCTCCAATCCCATCGGTTGCCGTTAAAAGGCATAAACTCAATAAAACGGTAATGGATGTTTTGGTGCTTGGTGAAATTGATAAAATCAATTATTTCTTGGTCATTCACACCTTTAATAATCACGGCATTTAACTTCACGTGAAACTTTTCTTGAATCAATAAATCGATGTTTGATTTTATTTTTTGAAAATCACTTCTTCGCGTAATGTCGTTGAAAGTGTTTTCCTGCAAGGAATCCAAACTGATGTTGATGGATTGGATTCCGCAAGTTTTGAATGTATCGATGAATTGATCAACCAAAACACCATTGCTTGAAATGGCCAATTCTACCGGTAGTTTCGATAAACCTTGCATCACGGCTTTTGCATCATTTCTTACCAATGGTTCACCACCGGTTAAGCGTATTTTGGTCACACCCAATCGAACAAATGTTTCGGCAATGCTCAGCACTTCATCTGTTTTCATGAAATGCGCTTTGGGTCTTAATACAATACCTTCAGCAGGCATGCAATAAGTGCATCGCAAATTACAACGCTCGGTAAGCGAAATGCGCAAATAATTGTGCACTCTTCCAAATTGATCGGTAAGCGGTGTGTTGGCTTTGTGCTCCATCTATTCTTAAGCGTGTTTGTATTGACCTTTACTCTTACGGATGTTCACGGCAACAATTTTGTATTCAGGACAAAGAGCCTCCGAATCATGTTCATCGCCTGTAATTACATTTAGCATCACTTCAGGAAAATGGAAGGTGGTACTTAATACCCCCGGTTTAACTTCATCACTAATTTGTGCTTTCACATCTACTTTGCCACGTTGCGATTCAATGCATACCATATCACCGTTGTTAATTTTAAGTGGTGCAGCATCACTTGGATTAATCAACAATACATCTTCAGTTAAAATATCCACATTGCCCGTACGGCGGGTCATGGTGCCACTGTTGTAATGTTCTAATCGACGGTTAGTGGTTAAGGTAAATGGAAATGTTTTTCCGTGTTTCGTAATTTCATTCGATTCTTTCCAATCAAAATAATGGAATTTTCCTTTGCCTCTCTGAAAAGTTTCGAGGTGTAAAATTTCAGTATCAGTGCCATCTTTTTTAACCGGCCATTGTTTGCCGGTTGTTCCCAATTCATTCCATTTAACGCCCGCAAAGAAAGGCACAATTTTAGAAATCTCTTCCAGCATTGTATCCGCTTGATATGGCGCCTGATTGTAACCCATTCGGTTCATGATGTCAACCATAATTTCACCGTCGGATTTGGTGCCACTTAAAGGTTCAACAACAGCTTGTACTTTTTGAATTCTTCTTTCGGCATTGGTATAGGTGCCACTTTTTTCAAGGAATGATGCACCCGGTAAAACCACATGGGCATATTTTGCTGTTTCGGTAATAAACAATTCTTGCACCACTAATAAATCTAAATTCTCCATGGCTGCAATTACTTTATTGGTGTTTGGATCGGTTTGAACCACGTCTTCACCCATTAACCACAAGGCTTTTAAATTGCCTCCAATGGCAGCATCAAACATTTCAGGAATTTTTAATCCTTTTCTAATGGAGATATCGCTTTTATAAAAATCAGTGTACATTTTATTGTAACCTGCATCATAAGCATCCATGTATCCTGCACCTTGGTGAGGTTGACAGCCCATGTCGGCTGCACCTTGCACGTTGTTTTGTCCGCGCAATGGATTTACTCCTACACCTCTGCGGCCAATGTTTCCGGTAATCATGGCCAAATCAGAAATCAACATTACTGTAAATGATCCTTGTGAATGTTCGGTTACACCTAAGCCGTGAAATGACATGGCATTTGGTGCTTTTGCATAAGCCAAAGCGGCATCGCGCACCAAGTGTTTATCTACACCGGTAATTTTTGCCATTTCATCCATGTTCAATTTCAAAATTTGATTTTTGAAATCTTCATATCCCTCAGTTCTGGTTTCAACAAATTCTTTTGCCACAGCATTTTCTGAAATGATATAATACAACATCATATTCAACAAAGCCACATTGGTGCCCGGTTGCAATTGCAAATGGTAAGTGGCATATTTTGCCATTTCAGTTTTACGTGGATCAATCACAATGGTAGTTTTGCTCTTCATGGCAAATTGTTTCAACTTGGCGCCGGTTACAGGATGCGCGTCGGTTGGATTCGCCCCGATGATCATGATACAATCGGTGTATTTAATGTCTTCAACAGAGTTTGTTGCCGCACCAGTACCAAAAGCCCTTTGCATACCCAAGGCGGTAGGCGAGTGACAAACACGTGCACAGCAATCGATGTTGTTGGTGCCAATCACTGCGCGAATAAATTTCTGCATCAAATAATTTTCTTCATTTGTACAACGTGCCGAGGAAATGCCTGCGATGCTATCAGGACCATGTTTTTGTTTAATGCCTGTAAGTGTATTGGCAATGTAGTCGTAAGCTTCATCCCATGTGGCAGGAACAAGCTCACCATTTTTTCGAATGAGCGGTGTTTTAATGCGATCAGGATGGTTGTAAAATGAAAATGCAAAACGGCCTTTTAAACAGGTGTGTCCTTGATTTACTTCGGCATCGTATGGCGCTTGAATGGATTTTACTTTTTGATTCACAACGGTTACTTCAAGGTTGCAACCAACACCACAATAGGTACAAACGGTTCGCACCTTGGTGTCGGCAACAATTGATTTTGATTCAAACACATCTGAAATGGCGGAGGTAGGACAAGCTTGTGCACAGGCACCGCAACTCACACAGTCGGATGTAAAAAATGAATCGTTGTTGCTTTTAATAATATGGCTATCGAATCCACGACCTGCCATGCTCAGTACCATTTCACCTTGCACTTCATCGCAGGCACGCACACAGCGGAAACAATTGATACATTTCGAAAAATCAGAGGTCATGTAAGGATGACTTAAATCTTTTTCGCGGTGCAAGTGATTTTTTCCTTCGGGATAACGCACATCGCGTACACCAACTTTTGCAGCCACCGTTTGTAACTCGCAATTGTTGTTTACTTCGCAGGTTAAACAATCGAGTGGATGGTCGGTTAATACCAACTCAACAATGTTTTTACGCAATTTTACAATTCTATCGCTGTGTGTATAGATGTATGAATTTGGAATCACCGGTGTGTGACAAGAGGCTTGTGATTTGGCCGGACCATTTTGCACCAGCGCAACATCAACGCTGCAAACGCGGCATGAACCGAATGGATCTAAATTTGGAGCATCACAAAGGGTAGGAACAAAATCTTTTCCAAGGTGACGTCTCACAAAATTCAAAATGGTTTCACCTTCAATGATGGGATAGTTTTTATCGTTTATAAAAGCTGTTGCCATGTTTAATTATTTTTTAAAGTAGGGTGATAATTCATTTTCAAAATAACGCATTGCGTTTTTAATGGGCAGTGGTAAGCCTCCGCCAAGTGCACAAAGAGAACCGGTTTCCATGGTTTCCAATAAATCCTTCATCAATGTGGTGTCGATTTTATAATTTTCATTCACGGCTTTTTCAACCATCTCAGCACCGCGTGTTGAGCCCAATCTGCAAGGAAAACATTTACCGCAACTTTCGTGGGCTGTAAATTTAAATAGGTGTTCAATGTATTTGATGAGCGGATATTCTTTTGGCAAACAAACAATGGATGCATGACCCAATAAAAATCCTTCTTTTGCAAATGAATCAAAATCAACGGTTAAATCTTCAATTTTTTCAACAGGTACTAATCCCCCCAAAGGTCCGCCAATGTGCATGGCTTTAACTGCTTCACGAAAACCACCACCTAATTCATCAATTACAGTCGATAATGGAGTGCCCATGTCTACTTCATAGATGCCCGGCTTGTTAAAAAAACCATCCAAAGAAATTAATTTGGTGCCGGTTGATTTGGCTGTACCGATTGAAGCAAAAGCCTTTCCGCCATGTTTAAAGATGAATGGCAAGGTGGCCAATGTTTCAACGTTGTTTACAACAGTAGGTTGATTAAACAAACCTTTTTGTGTTGGGTAAGGGGGACGCACGCGTACTTCAGGTCTTTGTCCTTCAATGGATGAAAGTAATGCGGTTTCTTCACCACAAATATATGCGCCTTGGGCTTTAATTACTTTGAAGTCGAAATGAAATCCTGAATTCAAAATATTGTGACCTAAAAGTTTTTCTGCGCGCAGGGCTTGAATGCATTTTTCAATTTCTTCAACCGATTCGGGGTACTCACCGCGGATATATACAATGCCCCAATTGGCACCCGCAATATATGCGGCAATCATCATGCCCATGAGTAGAGCATGCGGACGGTTTTCTAGAATGTAACGATCGGAGTATGCACCCGGATCGCCTTCATCGGCATTACAAACAATAAATTTAGTTTCGGCTTTTTCTTTTTTGCAAGATTCCAATTTAAAGGCCATAGGGAAACCCGCGCCACCTCTGCCTCTTACGCCTGAGGTTTTAAGTTCATTCAACAATTCATCGTGGTTTTTGCCCAATAAATTGATGAAAATTTGATAGTATTCGTTGATGTTTCCGTAAGGCGCTGTAATCACAGGCGTTCCTTTACAAGCCACATTGTATTTTTCTTTGCTGCCTGTTTTTTTTGATTTAATGGCTGCTAATTGTTCAATGTCATCACCCGAATAGTTTTTGCCATCAACATGAAAAGCTGAATTTTCGTGGCATCGGCCAAGGCAACACATTTCTCCAATTTCGTCAGCTTTAAAATGTTCGCCCAATTTTTCATGCACTTTTTTTTGTGTACCGGCAGTCATGCAAGCGCTTCCGTTGCACACATAAGCTTTTTTGCCTTGGTTCTCGGGGCGCAAAAAATCGTAAAAGGAAACAGAACCAACCACCGTTGATTTACCCACCAAAAATTCTTGGCGCAAATTTTCCATCTCCACAGCGTTGGGTGTGCCGGTTTTTGTTGCGGCTTTTCCAAGTTCCTCAAACAAATTTTTTTGTAAGCCTTTGCGGCCTAATAAATAACTTAAATTAGATGACATGTTATGGTGTTTTTATCTTCGCCACAGCTTGTTGTAAATTTGCATTTACAATGTTCTGAGCATTTGAATAAATGGTTAGTTTTTGATTTCGGCAAAATGCCATTAAACAAATGCCCGCCTCTTGGGCATTGTTAATGGCTAAACTTGAAGGTGCTGAAACAGCGGCCAAAAAAGGAATTCCTGCCAATTTAATTTTATTTACAATTTCATAAGAAATACGTCCGCTAACAGTGATACATTTTGCTTTTTGTAATAAGCCATTGCGGATTAAATAACCGATTACTTTGTCAACAGCATTGTGTCGACCAATGTCTTCTTGAATGGTTAAGCTGTTGCCTTGTTGATCAAAAGCCCCGGCAGCGTGAGTGCCGCCTGATTTTTGAAAATCTTTTTGTTCTTCGTGAATTTGATGAAACATTTTTTGCACTAAGCTCGCCTCTAATGGTTCTATATTGTTTAATGCTTGTATGTTGTTTTCATCCAATTCGGTTTTACCGCATACACCGCAGGAGGAACCGGAAATGACATTGCGCTTACCTTCAAAATCTTTTGAGATGTATTCAGCAGGTAACTGCACATCGAGCGAAGTGATGTATCCATTATCATCCCTTTCGAGAATATTGATGGCTGCTTGATAATGTATGTCACTAAATATTTGTTCTGTGAATAGAAGTCCGCGGGCCAAATCAATTTCATTGCCCGGCGTTTGCATGGTTACAGTAAATGGTTTAAGGTTCACCGATATTCGCAAAGCGGTTTCAATGGAAATGAAATCTTCGGTTTTCGAAAACTCATTTCCATTAAAAAACATCCCGCTATATAAGGCAATGGCCATTACGACAAACCGGTAATATTTCCTTCGTTATCAATATCCATGCCTTCTGAGGCAGGAATCACAGGCAATCCCGGCATACGCATCATGTCGCCAACAATGGCAACAACAAAGCCGGCACCGTTAGCCAGTTCAAACTCACGGATGTTAATTTTAAATCCTGTTGGTCGTCCCACTTTCTTTTCATCTTCAGAAAAAGATTTTTGTGTTTTGGCCATGCAAACCGGAAATCCTGTAACACCCAATTTGGTAAATTCTTTTAGTTGTGTGCGGGCTTTTGCTGAGTAGGTAATGTCAACCGCGCCATAAATTTCGGTGGCAATGGTTTTAATTTTATCTTCAATCGACAAACTCCAATCGTACAATTGTTTGTAATTGTTTTGTTTGCTGTCAATCACTTCCACCACTGCCTTGGCCAAATCCATGGTGCCGTTTCCGCCTTCGCCCCAACCTTTTGAAATCACTGCTTTTACGCCAAGTGAAGCACATTTTTCAATCACGTAATTAATTTCTTCCTGACTGTCGGTGTGGAAATTATTTAAAGCCACAACAGCGTTAAACCCAAATTTTTTACAATTCTCAATGTGTTTTTCAAGGTTCTCAAATCCCTTTTTAATATACTCCATGTTTGGTGTATTGTACTCTTCAGGCTTAGCACCACCATGGTGGCGTAAGGCTCTAACAGTGGCTACTATCACCAAGGCTTTTGGTTTTAAGCCGCCAACCGGACATTTGATATCTAAAAATTTCTCGGCACCTAAGTCAGCCCCAAAACCGGCTTCAGTAACAACATAATCGCTTAACGACATACCCATTTTTGTTGCCACGATTGAATTTGTTCCTTGCGCGATATTGGCAAATGGTCCGCAATGCACAATGGCCGGGTTGCCTTCAATGGTTTGCACTAAATTAGGTTTAATGGCATCTTTTAATAAAATGGCCATGGCACCTTCTGCCTTTAATTCGCGGGCAAATACCGGACGCTTGTCGAATGTATATCCAACAAAAATATTTCCCAATCGTTTTTTTAGATCTGCGAAATCTTTTGATAAACACAAAATGGCCATCACTTCAGAAGCGGCTGTGATATTAAAACCGGCTTCGCGCGGAATACCGTTGGCAGTGCCGCCAATACCGATAATGATGTGGCGCAATGAACGATCGTTCATGTCCATTACACGTTTCCAAACAATGGTACGTGGATCGATATTTAAGTTGCCGGTTTTGTTTTGAATATTGTTGTCGATTAGTGCTGCCAATAAATTGTTAGCTTTTTCAATAGCCGAAAAATCACCTGTAAAGTGCAAGTTGATATCAACCATTGGGATCACCTGAGAATATCCGCCACCGGCTGCGCCACCTTTCATGCCGAAAACAGGACCAAGAGAAGGTTCGCGTAAAACCACCATGGCTTTTTTACCAATTTTGTTTAAGCCGTCGGTAAGGCCTATGGATACAGTTGTTTTACCTTCGCCTGCGG
>CANGGP010000085.1 GCA_947453445.1 Sphingobacteriaceae bacterium | reverse complement strand
GTTTAAATTTTATCTAATTATTTTGTTATACGTTTTTTTGGCTGCAACTTCGTTAATTTTTTCGCCGAATATACCCGATTTCGACTGCAAAAATTGCCTCGTTTCGCCTAAAAAAACGTGATAACAATTCTAAAATATAAAACTTAAACAGGCTCTGAGAATTGTGTAAAGATTTGAAAAATAATTTCATTCATCGTACTGCATTTCGCCCCGCTATTGATGGCATTTGTTGATGCATTTGAATGGCGACAATACGATGACAATGCAATAAAATAATTGATTGTTTAATCAAAATAGAGAAATAAATTTTGTCCCTTTTTTAAAAGGCCTTATCTTAACTACTTGAAACTTTAATACCCATAAAAATGAAACATTTTAAAATATGTCTTGCCTTGTGTTTAGGATTCTTTATCAGTAAAGCACAATATGTACCCATTGCCGTAACCGGTTATGATGTTGATGCTGTAGCTGAAAACACCACTGCGGCTGCCTTTACCAGCGCCGGATTAGATGGCGGGCAATACATTTTATTCAATACAACTTATGCAGCCATGTTTAGTCCTGCATCAACGGGTTTGCCAAACAACGGTACCATTGTGAATGGGCTAGATACTTATCAAATGGCACCCTATAATCAAAATAATTTTTTGTTGTTGGCACCGGGTATAGGTGATTCAATTGTATTTACTAATCCTGCGGCATACAATGGTTTAAGCATCATGAATTTTGGAACCGATGGTGCACCGACCATGAGTTTAACCATTCGATTTACCGATAATTCAATTCAAACTTATGGCAATGTTACTGTGCAAGATTGGTTCAACGGAACAGGTGCGGTGATTTCGAATTTCGACAGGGCTTTGCGTTCAAATGGTATTCCGGTTTATGCTTCGGGTAATCCGCGTTTTTATGCTTCTAATTATTTTCCAAGTTGCGCCAACCGTGTTAAACAAATTCGTGCTTTGTTGATTAAAAATACAAGCACCGCTTCAAAGTTAGTGATAGCGGGTGTTTCGGGTGTTGCTGCGCCGGTGTTTAGCACCAATATCAGTCCTATTCCTTGTGCAGGCACAACAGGCAGTGCAAGTGTATTAATTAGCGGTGGCGCCGGTCCGTATACTTTTACATGGTCAACTTCACCTGTTCAAACGTCTTCTGCTGCCATTAATTTAACAGCCGGTGCATACAATTACAGTGTTACCGATGCAGGTGGTTGTGTGTTCACGTCAACGGTGATTATGCCTCCGCCAACAGGTTCACAATTACCGCCGGTGATACAACCATTTACAAATCCTATTTGTTCGGGTCAATCGCAAACCCTCACCGCACAAGGCGCGGCCAGTTATACATGGACCGGTGGCATCAGCAATGGTGTTGCTTTTACACCTACCACAGCTGTAAATCCTTCGGTGGTAAATTATACCGTATCAGGTACCAATGCTTGTAATACCGGATCTAATTCAACTGTAGTCACCTTAACCATCAATCCAAATCCTACCATCACGGCTTCAAGTTCGTCACCATCATTGTGTTCAGGCAATACCCTGGCTTTAAGCGGTGGCGGTTCAACCGGCACTTATACTTGGTCGGCCGGTATAAGTAATGCGGTGAGTTTTACGCCTGCAGCAACAGCCACTTATGTGGTGACCGGCTCTAACAGCATTGGTTGTTTTGCTTCTTCATCAATTGTGGTGCCTGTGATTAACACTCCTACGGCAGCGCCTGTGTCAAATCCGGCTTATGTTTGTTTGGGTTCATCGGCCACACTTTCGGCCATTGGTGCCACCAATTATACTTGGTTGCCGGGCAATACCACAGGTTCGAGTGTGGTGATCAGTCCTGTTGCTACCACCATCTATACACTTACAAAATCAAACAGCAATTGTGTGGATGTAAAAACCATTTCAATTGTTGTGTATACTTTACCAACGGTTAGCATTGTGGCGGCTTCGCCAACAGTGTGTGCTGGCAGTCAAACTACTTTGCAAGCCATTTCATCATCGGCCACCAATTATACTTGGGCGCCCATTGCATTTACCAGTTCAAATGCCATTGTTACGCCAATTAGCAATTCATCGTATACAGTAGCGGTGTACAATGGCACTTGTTTTAACACGGCTACTGTGGCCATCAGCACTGTGCCAATTCCAACAGTAAGCAGCACATCAACCGGCAGCATGATTTGTGCGGGCCAAACAGTTACGCTCACTGCTTCAGGCGCTGTTTCTTATACTTGGAATCCGGGTAATATTGTATCGTCGGTTGCTGTTGTATCGCCATCGGTTCCTATGCAATTTTCGGTAAGCGGCACCAATAGTTTGGGTTGTAGCGCCATTTCATCACAAGTAATTATTGTAAATTCGGCACCTGTGTTAACCGTTAGTCAGTCTGATCAAACCATTTGTAATGGTAATTCAGCAACGCTCACAGTACTAGGCGCTGCCAATTATACTTGGAGCACAGGCAGCAACAGCAATACGGTGGTGGTGAGCCCTAGCAGCGGCAGCAATGTTTACACGGTGAGTGCGGCGGGTACCAACTCTTGTGTGGGTTCTCAAACTTTGCAAGTAGATGTATTCAGTCCAAGTGTTGCCGTTAATTCGGCATCCACCATTTGTCGCGGTAATTCAGCCACCCTCACAGCTTCTGGTGCCTTTTCTTATACATGGACCGGTGGTCCGCAAAACAACCTTTATCAGGTAAGCCCTAGTGTAACAAGTATTTACTCGGTTGCAGCCACCACCAATTCTTTCAATATCAATTGTATTTCAAGCAACACGGTTTTGGTAACGGTTAATCCTTTGCCAACTGTTACTGCTGTTTCATCTCGTTCGGCCATCTGTAAGTCGGAAACCGTTATCTTAACGGCAGCAGGTGCTTCAACATATTCTTGGAGCACAGGCGCCACCACCTCGAGTGTTGCCATCACTTCGAGTTTGGTCACCACTTTTAATTACACGGTGATTGGTACTTCATCATTGGGCTGCGCGTCGAACGCAACAGTATCGGTTAAAATCAACGCATGTGTTGGTCTCGATAAAAATGAATTAAACGCAGCTTTGCGTATTTATCCAAATCCAAACAGTGGTGAGTTTAACATTGAGGTGCCGCAAATACCAACGCAAGTTGTATTGTATAATTTATTGGGTGATGAAATGATGCGTGTTGAGTTGAATGCGCAAAATGATTACAAAACCAAAATTACATCTTTAAGCAAGGGCATTTACTTGGTATCTTTTAATGCAGGTGATATGCAATGGTCGAAAAAAATTATTGTAGAGTAAGGCTTCGGCCTTCTTTATGACATTTTATTGCCAAGCGACAACAGATAGAAATCTGCCATCACCATGGCAGCCATGCTTTCAACAATGGGTACCGCGCGCGGTAATACACAGGGGTCGTGACGGCCTTTTGCGGCCAAGGTTACTGTATCTCCTAAATTATTAACTGTTTGTTGTGCTTGCATAATGGTGGCGACCGGCTTAAAGGCAACATTAAAATAAATGGGCATGCCATTGCTAATGCCACCTTGAATGCCACCACTGTTGTTGGTTTTGGTGCCAAGCTTAGCGTTTGTTGTTGAGGCCGTAAATAAATCATTTAAGCTAGAACCTTTGTGTGCAACACTATTAAATCCTGAACCAATTTCAAATCCCTTTACAGCATTAATACTGAGCATGGCATGCCCAAGCACGGCGTTTAATTTATCGAATACAGGTTCACCCAAACCAACAGGACTGTTTAAAATCACGCATTGAATGATGCCGCCAACGGTGTCGCCTTCTGCTTTTATTTTTTCAATGTAATCGAGCATTTGTTGGGCTGTTTGTTCATCAGGACAACGCACTGCATTTTGTTCGGTTTTTGACAGATCGAGGGCATCAAAATTTTTATCCAGTTTAACTTCGCCAACTTGTTTTACAAAGGCATGAATTTGGATGTTGTGTTGTTTTAAAATTAATTTGGCGAGGGCGCCGGCTACAATGCGGCAAGCTGTTTCGCGCGCGCTGCTTCTGCCACCACCGCGGTAATCACGAATGCCAAATTTTTTTTCGTAAGTATAATCAGCATGCGATGGGCGGTAACTGTCTTTTAATAAATCGTAATCGGCCGAATGGGCATCTTTATTTTGAATGATGAATCCTATCGATGTGCCCAATGTTTTTCCGTCGAAAATACCTGATAAAAATTCCACCTTGTCTTCTTCTTGCCTTTGTGTGGTGATTGATGATTGGCCGGGTCGGCGACGTGACAATTCATTTTGAATAAAATCGAGGTCGATGTTTAATCCGGCGGGACAACCGTCAATGATGCCGCCAATGGCTTTGCCGTGGCTTTCACCAAAACTGGTGAGTTGAAAAAGATTACCAAATGAATTTCCTGCCATAAACAGCTAAGTTAAGCATTGAATGATAAAAATGGATGCCGATTTGTTTGAAAATTGCATAAAATATCGTCGCTTTATGGAGGCGGGTGTTTTTTAAACGCCGAAATTTGCGGAGATTTGGGACTTAATCCTGCCAATCAAAAGCGCTATGCAGAACTTACTTTTAAAAAACATCAAGAACTTGATAGGGGTGTATGACCAAAGCCCAAATAAATTATCGGGCGCCGACATGAAAAAATTGCCTTGCATTGAAAATGCCTGGTTGGCTTGTGAGGCCGGAAAAATAGTGGCTTTTGGCAGCATGGATGATTTTGACGGCATCAGCGATTGGAAAAATTTGCAAGTAATTGATTGCAGTGGAAAGATAGTGATGCCATGTTTTGCCGATAGTCATACCCATTTGGTGTATGCCGGTAACCGTGAGCAAGAATTTGTTGACCGTATCAATGGTTTGAGTTACGAAGAAATAGCCTTGCGTGGCGGCGGCATTATTAACTCTGCCATGAAATTACGCGCCTGCGATGAAGACGATTTATTCGAACAATCAAAAGCACGATTACGCGAGGTCATTGAGCAGGGCACAGGTGCCATTGAAATTAAAAGTGGTTATGGTTTAGATTTGGCCAGTGAATTAAAAATGTTGCGGGTGATTAAGCGTTTAAAAGATTTGCATTGGATTCCCGTGAAAGCTACGTTTTTAGGGGCTCACGCAGTGCCGCCTGAATTTAAGAACAATAAAAAAGGGTACATAGAATTGTTGAAAAACGAAATGTTGCCGGCCATTGCCAATGAAAACTTGGCTGATTTTATTGATGTGTTTTGTGAACAAAATTATTTTACAGCCGAAGAAACCGAAGCTATTTTAAAGGCAGGCGCAGCCCATGGATTAACAGCCAAAGTGCATGCCGAACAATTGAGTCACAGCCATGGCATTCAAACAGCAGTTGCTTGCGGGGCCATTAGTGTTGATCATTTGGAATATTGTAACGACGAAGATATTCAAGTATTAAAAGCAAGTAAAACCATGCCCACTGTTTTACCGGGCGCTGCATTGTTTTTGGGATTGCCTTTGCCACCGGCGCGCAAAATGATTGATGCCGGGCTACCTGTGGCTTTTGCCAGTGATTATAATCCCGGTAGCAGTCCAAGCGGTAACATGAAATTAATGATGAGCTTGGCTTGTATACAATACAAATTAAATCCTGAAGAGGCCATTAATGCGGTTACGCTTAATTCGGCTTATGCCATGCAATTAGAGCACTTGGTGGGTAGTATTGCTCCGGGTAAATTGGCCAATATCATTATTACCAAAGAAATTAATTCTTACGGTTTTCTGCCTTACGCATTTGGCAGCGACTTAATCGACCAGGTAATTTTAAACGGTAAAGTTTGGGCATAAAAAAACCGCTCTTTTGAAGCGGTTTTAATAGATTCTTTAGATTTTACTTAATCTAAATTGCAAGTGGTTTCACTGGTAACAGTACCATAAGTTCTTGATGTACTGATGCAGTTAGCCTTGGCTTGCGATTTGCTTACTTTGGTATAAGTAATTACTTGTCGCGAATTGCCTGTTGTGCAAGTGCAAGTTCTATCTTTTTTGCAAGCGCTGAAGGCAAATACCAACAATGCGCCGAATATGATTGTTTTTTTCATCTGTTTTTTATTTTAATGAACAATTAGTATCAGTGGATGTGGTGGTGTTGCCGTTCGTTTCTGTTTGTTTTGTGTGAATGCAGGCATTAGAAGCTGTTTTTAAACTGGTCTTTTTTAATGTTACATCGTAATCGGAAACAACATCATGCGAACCGGCAGGGGTTGTGGTGGTATAAACCACTTTACATGAACAAACCCTGTCTTTTTTACAGGATACGAATGCTAAACAAGCAATAGCGATAATCAGAATTTTTTTCATCTTAGTCTAATTTACAGGTTTGTGTATAAGTAGTGCCATTCGAATTGTCCCATTTCGAATTAACGCAATTGGCTTTTGCTTGTGATTTTCTTACACCAACCAAAGTGGTTGTATGTGTGTTTGAATCACTGTTGGCTGAGTTGGTAGTGGTGCATGTGCAAACGCGGTCTTTGCCGCAAGCCACCAATAACATACAGCCCATACTGATGCTGAATAGTTTTTTTTTCATAGGGGTTGTGTTTTAATCAAATATAAAACATTTTAAATAAATGCCTTTATTTTAAGAAAACAAATAATTAACGGGTGATTGTTGAATTAAATAATAAAGCCAAATGCGAATGCTGATTTAAATCAAATCAAAGTTAGATTAGCGTGGCACAAGTTCATCAAGCAATTCAATATCAGATATAGCGAAATCCAATTATTATCGGGAGAAACCGTGTTATATAATTTCATCAAAGCTTATCTTCTCTGTCCATCTCGACTCCGCTCGATGTGACACGTCGAAGCTGCTCGATGTTATAGAGAATGTCATGTCGAGCGGAGTCGAGACAAACTGTGTCATATCGAGCGTAGTCAAGGCATAAATTGTCATGTCGAGCGTAGTCGAGACATACTGTGTCATATTGAGCTTAGTCGAGGCATACACTGTCATGTCGAGCGTAGTCGAGGCATACTGTGTCATGTCGAGCGTAGTCGAGACAGACCTGCCATTACTTCAATTCCGTAATTTATATTCATCTTTATTCAGTTCTCGATAAAATGCGCAGCGCACAAGCTCTGCTGCATCACTTGAACTGACTGGTACTTTGTCAGTTCGGTTAGCGAAGAACAAGCGTATCGAAAACGACATAATAAGCATTTCAATATTTGGGCATGTGCAAAAAAAAAGCCGTTCAATTTGAACGGCTTTAACTCTTAAAAAGTTTGGTTTAATCTACAATAATCACCAAATATTTTGAAGCACTCCAAAATTCTTTTGGATTGGTAATTTCAATTTTTTCAATTGGTTTTTCGCCAACCAATTTATAAGATGATTTTGGGTGTGTGGTTAAAATTTTCACTTTTTTGGCACCCAAATTAATGCTGGTGGTTTGTTCAATGTTTATTTTGGTGAAATAGTCTTTGTTAAACTCTTCGCTCACCTTGGTGCTCTTGCCTATACCAATAAAGCCACCGGTTTTTGAAATCACATTTTTTTCTTTCAATTCTTTGCTTGTACCAATGGCATAATAAGCAGTGTTTAAAGCCTCTGTTTTTGCAGCGCTTTCAGCCGATACATTTTTTAAGTTATTGTCCAACGATTTGTAATTGGTATTCAATGTGCTCAATTCAATGTTTAAGCCTTCAATTTTATTTTTTAAATCATTGATTTCTTCATCTTTTAAATTCAAAGAGTTTTGTAAGTTCTCAATCATTTTCTCCATGCCGCTAATTTTCAATTTCGAGTCTTTTAGTTTTTTCGACAATGAACCAATACGGTCTTTGTTTTTGTTCATCAAATCATAAATGGATTGAATGTCTTCCTTAATTTGACCTTCTTTGCTTTTAACATCTCCGCCGGCACTTTCTTTGGTCACAATTTTTTCCTTTTCCTTAATGCTGTTAAGGTTTTCTTGAATTTCATTAAATGATGCAATAAACTCTTGTAAAGCTTGCTCTTTTTCACTCAATTTTCCATTGAGTTCGCCATTTACACCGGCTAAACTGTCGGCCAAAGGATTGGCTTCTTTTTCACTGCCGCTTTTGCAGGCATTAAAGGTTAAAGTTCCTACCAAAAGGAATAAGCCCAAGGCTATTGTTGTGATTTTTTTCATTTTTATCGATTTAAGATGAACAAAAGTAATTAAATAAATAAAAAAAAGACGCCTAAGCGTCTTTTAAATATGTAATTAAACTGAAATTTTTTAACAAAACTCGTCGTATACCGCTTTTAAATGCTCGGCAATGGCATTGGCATTGCGGCCTTCGATGTTGTGACGTTCAACAAAATGAACCAATTCACCGTTTTTGAATAAAGCAATCGCAGGACTGCTTGGCGGATATGGGGCAAAATGTTTGCGGGCTTGTGCAACAGCATCAGTATCGAAACCTGCAAAAACAGTGGTAAGTTTACCTGGCGTTTTGGCGTTTTCTAAACTTTTTCTAACACCCGGACGAGCCGCACCGGCTGCGCAACCACAAACCGAATTCACCACCATTAATACGGTGCCTTCAGCCGTTATGGCCTTGTCAACATCTTCAGGATTCATTAAATCTTCAAAACCGGCAGTTGTAAGCTCGGCTTTCATTGGTTTTACTATTGATTCAGGATACATGTGTGTATATTTTAGAATACAAATTTACATAGAAATTTACGGCCTGAAAATAGACCCGTGTTAATTTTTTACAATGAATAGAGGAAAAAGGAGGGGAGAGACTCAAGGGATAGAGGAGACAGGAGGCAAGACAGCAAGAGGCAAGACAGCATGGGTCGGGTACCTGACAGAGGATTCATCGCGCAGCGATCTTAGTGCTCTTTTTCAAAAAAACTTAGTGCCTTAGTGGTTAAAATGAGGCAAGAAGTAAGACAGCAGGAGACAAGAACGGATGAGCCGGTTACCGGATGGAGACTTCATCGCGCAGCGATCTTAGTGCTCTTTTTCAAAAAAACTTAGTGCCTTAGTGGTTAAAATGAGGCAAGAAGTAAGTCAGCAGGAGACAAGAACGGATGAGCCTGGTACCGGATGGAGGCTTCATCGCGCAGCGATCTTAGAGCGCATTTTCAAAAAAAACTTAGTGCCTTTCCTGAAACGAGTTCAGGACAAGCGTGGTTAAAATGAGACAAGAAGCAAGACAGCGGGAATGAATTTTAAATGTTGAATTTTAAATGTTGAATAGGGGGGAGGTGATAATTAATAATTAAAAATTAATAATTAAAAATGTTGAATGGAAATGCCATGAATATTAAATTCCTCAATGTCAACCCGTAACCCGTAACCCGAAATAATTAATAATCAAAATTCCTTAATGCCAACCCGTAACCCGAAATAATTAATAATCAAAATTCCTTAATGTCAACCCGTAACCCGTAACCCGTAACCCGTAACCCGAAATAATTAATAATTAAAAACGATAATCTTCTCTTTCCGCGTCATCAGCGTTCAATTCGCCAACAAAGCCAGATTTTCGACTTTATAGTGCTTAATCAGCAAATCTCAATTATATTTGAACAAATTCAATAACATGAAAAAATCGATTGTTCTTTTTACTTGCCTTACATTGGCAGGATTTCAAAATTTTGCACAAGTAGCAAAACCTAAACTCGATGCCGACCTTATCGAATATGCCGCAAAACCGGTATTTGTAGAGGAAGTAAAAAAAGTTGGTAACGAAATGGTGATTCCTTATAAACGTTATCAATTGGCCAATGGCTTGAGTATTTTAATTCATGAGGACCATAGTGATCCGATTTGTTATGTGGATGTTACCTACCATGTGGGTAGTGCACGCGAACAACAAGGCCGTAGCGGTTTTGCACACTTTTTCGAACACATGATGTTTCAAGGCTCGAAACATGTGGGTGATGACCAACATTTTAAAATTATAACCGAAGCAGGAGGTACCTTAAATGGCACCACCAATACCGACCGCACCAATTATTTTGAAGTTGCGCCAAGTAACCAACTCGAAAAAATGATGTGGTTGGAAGCCGATCGCATGGGCTTTTTGTTGGATTCTGTCACCCAAAAGAAATTTGAAATTCAACGTGCCACCGTTAAAAATGAGCGTGGTCAACGCTACGACAATGCCCCTTATGGTGTTGTTGGCGAAAAGATAGGTGAAGCATTGTATCCACAAGGACACCCTTACAGCTGGACCACCATTGGTTATATTGTGGATTTAGACCGTGTTGATGTAAACGATTTAAAACGTTTTTACATGCGCTGGTATGGTCCTAACAATGCAGTGCTAACTGTTGCCGGTGATGTTAAAACAGAACAGGTTCTGGCTTATGCACAAAAATATTTTGGCAGCATTGCCCGCGGTCCGGAAGTAAAAACACAAGAAGTAAAACCTTTTGCTTTAGAAGGCAACCGATACATTTCGTACGAAGACAATGTAAAATTCCCAATGTTAAACATGGCATTTCCTACCGCCAAAGCCAATACCACAGATGATGCCGCTTTAGATGTGTTGGCCTCAATTTTGGCCGGATCACAAGGTTCACCATTTTACAAGGCATTTATTGAAAGCAAAAAGGCCGTGAGTGCCAATGTTTACCAATTTTCACGTGAGTTGTCAGGTCAATTTCAAATTGTTATTCGTGCCAATAGCGGCAGTGCATTGAGCGATGTTGAAGCTGAAGTGAATCGTGTGTTAACTGAGTGGGAGAAAAAAGGCGTAACTGCTGATGACATTGCCAAATTCAAAGCACAATTTCAAAGCGATTTATACAACCAGTTAAGCACGGTGCAAGGCAAAGGCGCCAGCTTGGCTTCATATTTTACCTTGGCCCACAATGCCAATAATTTAAAGGTTGAAATTCAACGTTACATGGCCGTGAAGGCCGAAGATGTAATGCGCGTTTACAATACTTACATTAAAAACAAACCTGCTGTTATTTTAAGTTGTTTACCAAAAGGCAAAGGTGATTTAAGAGCCAAAGCCGATAATTGGAAAATGTACGACCGCGTGGTGGAGCAAGAAAGCGCAGAATACAAAAATGTATCGTACACTGAACCAAAAGACGGATTTAACCGCGCCTTTATGCCGGTTGCAAAGGCGGCTTCAGCAGTACCGGTGCCAAATTTTTACAATTTTAAAATGGGCAATGGCGCCGCTGGCATTGGTGTATACGACAATGATATTCCTAAAGTAAATATATTGTTGAGCTTTAAAGCCGGTCACCGTTTCGAAGCCAAAGAAAAATCAGGATTGGCAGTGCTCATGGCTTCTTTGATGAAGAAAAGCACATTAAAAACTAGCGCAGAAGAAGTTGAAAATAAACTCGATCGTTTGGGTTCTTCTATTTCGATGAATGCAGGTGATGAAGAGATATCAATGAGCATTGAGTGTTTAAAAGTGAATTTAGATGCCACTTTAAAAATCGCGAACGAAATTTTATTTGAACCTAAGTTTGATGCTTCCGAATTTGAACTGGTAAAAAAACAACAACTCGACGGCATCACACAACAACAAACAAATGCCGGTGCCATCGCCGATTTATGCTACCGCAAGGTATTATATGGCAACGACGATATCATGGGGATAGTTGCAAACGGCAATGCCGAAACCGTTAGCGGTATCAGCATAGACGATGTAAAAAATTATTATGCCCAATTGAATGCCACCAATTTAAGCATCGCTGTT
>CANGGP010000084.1 GCA_947453445.1 Sphingobacteriaceae bacterium | reverse complement strand
GCGGACTTTGCAGTCTTTCTACCAAAAAACAATTCACCCGCTTCGGCATCGCGCCGTGCCAAGCCCACCGCACGGGGAATTGAGATGATTGAAACTATTTGAATTTGAGAACTGTGTGTAGGAGGCGTGAAAAAAAACTAAGGTAGATGTCAATGAAAATTTTAAAATTTTTGGAAAATCCGCGTGCGCAGGCCATGGCAAGGCGCGGCGGAGCTCTGCGTGAATTGAATTTTTTTATATCAACTATACTCATGCTAATTAATTTAAGTTACTTAATGAATGTACTAAAGCTAAAAGGATAGAAAATAGAGTGCGCAGGCCTGCCAAGGGCAGCGCGAAGCGATGAGCCAGATGGCGCGATTGAGGAGCCGAGTCGGGGTGAATTGAGAAATCAAGATTTTAGTGCATAAGAGCTTTGTGCGCAAGCGCACGTAAAAATCGTAGATTTCCAAGAGGCGCGTTAGAGATATTTTTGGCTTGTCTTTTTGCTTACTTTTTTGACTAAGAAAAAAGTAAGAAGAAATAATTTTTTGCTGAACAAACTAAAAATGCAAAGGAAATCGCCTTGCCTTGTCTTTTTGCTCCACGCTCAGGCTCGCTCAAATGTGACAATGCACATTTGCCGTTGACAAGAAAAAAGTAAGAAAAACATTTGTCTATAAAAATTCAAGATCGTCCAGGCAATCGCCTTGTCTTGATTTTTTGTTCTACGCACAGTCTCGCTCAAATATGCCAAGCACATTTGTCGTTATCAAGAAAAAAGAAAGTAAGAAATCAATTAGCGAAACGGTTGAGATCTTATACCGATTTCAAAATGGAAGTTCTACTGTGTACCTTTTCTAAATTAAGCCCACTAGCAGATTATCAACCAGAAAATATTGCAGATTGCATGAAACAGCAGTAAGGCATAATTTATTCCGGACAGCAATGATTGAAAATATAAAAAAATCATTTTTTTTATACCGCTTGCGCAATCAATTTGGCCAATTTCGGCTAAAGCCTTATAGAACTATTTTTAAGTAGCATTGGCATAACTTGTCCGAAATTTAATTTGGGATACCAGTTACTTTGCACATTCCTGCGCTTTGAAATATATGTCAAATTAGCATCACGCTTATCGCAATAAGTATAATTAACGGGTTCATGTTTAATGAAATAATCAGGCAATCATTATTACAAAATGGAAACCCGATAAGTTTTTTAATAAATTATTTGTTTTTATTTTCAAATATTTTATCTTTATGAAAAATAAAAGTAAAAATGGAAAAAATTTATTTAAAGATTAAAAGACTGTTTGTGTTTGCATCGACCATATTTTTGAGTACGGCAAACGCACAAACAACCTACACTTTCAATTACACGGGCGGTGCACAAACATTAGCCCTTCTGCCTGGTTCTTATTCAATACAGTGCTGGGGTGCAAATGGTGGTAGTTCTAACGGAGGAAAAGGCGGTTATGCAACAGGCTCTATAAGCATAACATCACCAACAACAGCATTTATTTATGTTGGCGGTGTTGGTACGGCAGTTAATACTACTGGTTCCGGTAACGCACTTGGCGGTTGGAACGGTGGCGGTGATGGCTCATGTAACTCAACCTATGGTACGAGCGGCGGCGGCGGCGGCGGCTCAGATGTTAGAATGACGCAAAATACGACTTATGCAAATAGAATAATTGTTGCCGGAGGTGGTGGGGGCGGTTCTGTGCCCGGCCAATACGGATATGTCGGTGGCAATGGTGGTGGTACTACCGGTGCCATCGGTGCGGCTTATGGTAGTTATTGGATAGGTCAAGGTGGAACGCAAACTGCAGGTGGTGCAGGAACAACAGAATCTAACAGTGTTGTTGGTGCAGGAGTTTTTGGTGTGGGAGGCAGTCACTCAAGCACGGCTCCGGCAAGTGGTTGGACAGGTTGTGGCGGTGGTGGTGGATATTATGGCGGCTCTGCAGGAGGCGCTGTACATAGCAGTGGCGGCGGTGGTTCTTCATACATCGGTGGCGTATCCAGTGGTACAACCATCATGTTTGGCCAATCAGGCTTTATTTCCAATCCTGTTGTCAACGGAAATGGTTTTGTACGTATTATAGAATTGTGTAATTTCAGTTTAACTGCATCAAACTCTACGCTTGTTAATAGCATTAACCCTAGTATCTGCTCAGGACAGAGTTTAACCTTAACGACCAACGCAATCAGTAATTACTCTTGGAGCACAGGTTCTACAAGCTCTTCGCTTGTTGTTGCCCCAACTACCAACACTGTATATTCTTTAACTGCTTTGTCACCATCAAACTGTACGACTACCAGAAACATTTCAGTAATTGTATCGCCAGGCCAACCAACTTTATCGGTAGTGAGCAGTACCAATCAAACTTGTTTAGGAAAAACCGCTACTTTAACTGCAAGCGGTGCTGTTACTTATACCTGGTCGAATAATGTTACTAATGGAGCATCTTTTACACCATCCGTAACAAATACTTATACTGTGATTGCGCAAAACGGATGCGGAACAGCTACTGCGGTAACAACCATCAGCATTTCGCCTTTGGCTGTGACTATGTTGGCAACACCAACCGTTGTATGTGCGGGTAGCACTTCAACATTGAATGCCAGTTCAGCAGCTACCTCATACAGTTGGTTTCCCATTACAGCTAGCGGTTCAAGTTTAGTTGTGAGCCCAATTGCAAATACAGTTTATACCGTTGCAGTTTCAGATGGCACTTGTTCAGGCCTTGGTACGGTAGCTGTAAATGCATTGCCGGTTCCAACCATTGTTGCAACACCTACTTTAGTGACGGTATGTTCAGGTGTCCCGGTTAATTTAACGGCAAGCGGGGCCATTAGTTATACTTGGACACCGGGTAATTTAACCGGTTCTTCAGTAACAGTAACACCAAATGCACCTACAGGCTATCAAGTTGTAGGTACAAACTCATTAGGCTGCACCAGCATTGCGAATGCGGTAATTATTACAAATGCAAGTCCAACACTCAGCCCATTGGCGAGCAGTAATTTCATATGTTCAGGTGATGCAGTAACAATTAATGCTTCGGGAGCGACTACTTATACTTGGAGCACAGGCGCAAACACTTCTTCTGTAAGTGTTACGCCATTGTCGACCACTATTTACTCTGTATCGGGTACCACCAACAGTTGCATTAGTACCGAAACCGTTATGATTACAGTTTTTGTACCAACTTTATCCATAACAGGTAATACATCTATTTGCTCTGGGGCTACTGCCACACTTAACGCTTCCGGTGCTAATACTTATGCATGGAGCAATGGTTTTACAACAGCCAATATTCAGGTAAATCCAACTTCAACAACGCTTTATACTTTGGCAGCTTTAAGCACCTCGTCGGGTATCAATTGTCCGAGCACGGGTTCTATTCAAGTGTTGGTTAAACCTAATCCAACCTTAACAGCCACCGCCAGCAGAACAGCCATGTGTAAGGGCGAAAATAACACCTTAACAGTTAGTGGTGCGCTTACATACAGTTGGAGCACAGGTGCAACTACTGCATCAATAAGCATTACACCATCCTTGGTAACTAACATGAATTATTCAATCACAGGAACAAGCAGTTTGGGATGTAATTCAACAACCACACTTCAAGTAAAAGTGAATTCATGTGTAGGTTTAAATAATTTAAGTTTAAACGAAGGTCAAATTAAAATTTATCCTAACCCTAGCAATGGCGATGTTAAAGTAAGTAGTGCAAAGGCTATTGAATTGAGCTTAACCAATGAAATAGGTCAGTTGATAAGAACAATAAGTTTAAATGAATCGAATAATTTCGAATTAAATTTAAGCGGTCTTTCAGGAGGTATTTACTTTGTAACAGGCGTTAATGAAGATTCGAAGTTCAATCAAAAATTAATTATTACTAAGTAATTTCATAACACAATTTAAAAAAGTCGCTTCCATAAGAAGCGACTTTTTTATTGATGTGAAAGAAAGTTTATTCAAAAAACTATTCCCAAAATCAAATAGTACCAAATCTCTGTGAGGCTTTGTGGGAACTACTGGGCCCGATTGCAAACGGGACAAACCATTGACCCTCCTGACATTTGGGCGGGATGCTCTGAACCAACTGAGCATTTGGGTTTTCATTAGAAAAGGAGAGTAGGAAAATTATTTGGATTTAACACCGTTGATTAAATTTCAATGCGCAATCTAATTTCCAATTTTAATACTTGCCTCGCTAATCAAAGCGTCTTTTTTTAATTGAAATTATTCGAGGTGTTTTATTTCCCAATCAGCAACTTTACCAGTAAATCCCTTATGTTTTGAATTATGTCTTCGCAAACGTTCAATTATATCATCGCCTGTTTAATCAAGGCAATACTTATTCATAATGGTTGAATAGAGGATATAAACACAATGAGTCATTTAAATCAAAAAGCCCCACATTTCTGTGAGGCTTTGTGGCGCCAAGCGGAGAAAATGCTAACAAATTTAACGAACATTTAGAGCTAATTCTCGACTTTATGGGCGTTTTAGAGCACGAACCGGAATTATGGGAACGCATAAAATCTACCGAAAAAATCGAGGCTAAATAATCAAAATTTAAAGAACCTTTTCCTCCTGAAACCATAAAATTATTTTTCACAATAAAGGAACAAATATTTGATTATAAAACAATATATGAGGGGGCAATTTTTGTCCCCTCTTTTTTTTGCCTTTTCCAGCCTTCTTTTCCGATTTCAACAAATTCTACGACCAAGAATATAAGCCTCGGCATTTCGCCTTGGTTGGGCACGTTTTGGCATTGTTGGGCTTGACTTTACTTCGGGATTATTCGGGGATAATCCGGGGAGAATCGGGGGAGATTCCGGGATGAGCATGGAAAGGCTGAATTTTATTGGGGATTACCGTGAAATACTCCGGGGGATTCCGGGGGCACTTCGGGGAAATCGCAGCAAGTTGACAAACTTGAATTTTCGCTTGAATTTTGCGGCAAAAATCAAAAAATATATGAAAAAAACGAAACTATGCCAGCAATAATTCAGATGAAGGCACATGCAGACGGTGTCTGCGAAATTAGTATTATTTGCGAGTGTTAACTTTTTTGCCTTGCTCCCGCTAACGTGAACACTACCTTTTAGTGAAGAGTAAACCCTCTAAACTAACCTCTCTTCAAATAAATCTTTCCAAATAATGAAGCCCTTTCTATCTTCAGAATAATCGTGAACAATCCGGCTAAAGTTATCAGTCTGCACTCCCGTATAATATTGCCGACCTTTTGATCTTATCGTTCCAAGTTCTGCATCTATCTGCTTCAATTTGTTCTTAAGTGCTGTAATGTTTTTATCCACGTGCCAAATATAAGTTGCTTCTTCTGTATCCAGAGTTTCCCAAACAACATGATACTGGTGCTTTCCGGAAATCAGGAATACAAAGGAAAATGGAGATAAAACGAAACGAAGTTTCAAAATTGAACTCTCATGCTTCTGCGATAAATACACTAATTGGCGGTGATGTTTTACATTTTTGTTCTTCAGGATATCATCTAACAAATCTTGTTCGGAATTATAGAGGGGTACAGAATCCTTACCGTGTTCCTGAACTTGATTTATATCAAGTAAATTTTCTTCGTTAGTAGCGAATCTTCCCATAATTCCTTTAGAAACAAAGCGAAATTTTACGATGTCTATAATTTCTCGGTTTATTTTGTTCAGATCATTTGACGTTGCTGAATGAAGAAGTGGAACACCGTTTTGAAATTTTGCGAGAACATCAATTTTTATCTTCTTCATTTTTAAAATCTTTACAAAGTATGGTTTTAAAACTTCAAACTCTGGTCGCATTTCAGAATTTTCAACTTCGAACTCAACTTCTATATTCTTTGTTGGAATAAAATGTTTAAGAGCTACTGCTCCGAACCTGAATTCCAGCTTTTCAATTGGAACATTTAACTGCTCTTCATAAATGAAGGCATGTTTTTCTCCGTTCTTTATATTTTTAGGCTCCTCAAAAAGCGTATCCTGCAAATAAAACTTTTTGTAGTACGCATTTCTTTTCTGAAATAATTTTTCAAGATATTCTATTTTGTGATCTCTATAATCGTAAATAGTAGGTGTTATCTCGGAACGCTGCACTCTTCCTATGTATTGAATCAACTTTCCTTCAAATGAAAAAGGATAAACTAAAAACAAACATTCAATTTTTTGTAAATCACTGCCCTCCCCAAAATATTGCCCGGTAGTAATAAGCACTTGAAAATTTCCTGCTCTCAACATTTTCCATTTGGCTAATTTGCTTGAATCGGAATCATCTCCACTAAGTGTTATTGCTTCGTGTTTCTGTTTCAGGTATTGAAACAATGTATCAATATGTTCTTTCCTTTCGGTTACAATTACAGCTTTTTTACCTCCATCCAATCCAGCCATAACATCATCAAGAATCAGTTTATTCCGGGCTGAATCATGCACCAATACCTTTGATATTGTTTCAAACTTGTCAGTCTTAACATTAAACGGAATAAATAAATCTGTATTTCGCACAACAATTTTTGCTCCGGGTGAGTCGGAAATATCTTTTGGCTGTATTTCGGCAATAATATCACCGAGGTGAATAAAAATTAATTTTCCATCGTTGTACTTTCTGAATGGAGTAGCGGTCAATCCATAAACATAGAAGGAATTAAATTTCGAAATCGTATTTCTAAAAGTTTCTGCCGGAACGTGGTGACATTCATCAACTATAATTGTTCCGAAAGATTTTAATAGTTTATCAGCTTGCTCGGATTCAACTGATTTTTCTAGGCTTTGAATCATTGCAATCGTTATCTTTTTTCCAATTGTGTTTTTTCCTTGACCAATTTTTCCGATTTCTCTTTTGGGAATTCCTAGGAAAGATTCTATTCTCTCCGCCCATTGATCGGCGAGTTGTTTGCGATGAACAATAATTAATGTAGCCCGTTGCTTATTGGCAATAATGGCAAGCCCAACAATCGTTTTACCGGAACCGGGAGGAGCTACAATAACTCCGAAATATTTTTTGTCAGTTGCTTCTATTGCAATTTTCTGATGCTCTCTCAATTCGATGCTTGGCTTGTACGGAACAACTATTGTTTTTTGCCTTTCATCAATAAAGTCAAAATCAATTTTCTGTTCTCTGCAAAAGCGAATTAATTTACCTATGAATCCTCTTGGAGTAATGATAGCATCTTCAGTTTCTTCAATCATTTTAAAATACCGTTCTGTTCCCCATGTGCTTTTTCCTATTTTATTTTTCACAAAGAATTCGGAATTCGCAAAGTTCAATTCCACTTTAAGAAAATTAATCAAGGCTGTAGTTAATCCGGAACGGTTAATATAGACTGCATTTCTAAGGCGAATATTAAGTTTTCCAAGAAACCTTGGGGTTGCATTTGACGCCGAATGATTTATTTCACTAAATAAAATATCAAGTTTTTCAATTGATATTTTTCGGATACTTTTTAGAAACTGCCATTGATCTTTATAAGGCTCGAGTGTTTCAGGATTAATAAAGCAGCTATTTCCTAAATCTGTTGCGGGTTTATGTAATGGTAATGCGATTAAATTCCCTAGCCCTTTACCAGATAAATAATCTTGGTTGGGAAATAATCTATCAAAACTTGAATGCTTATCAAAAAGCGAGAAAATCCCGGATTGTTCTAGAAGATTAATAAATATTTTCCGACTTCGAAATGCCGGATACGAATCACCAAAAAATACCCATATGTGTCCACCTTTTCCCGAACGAGATCGTTCTAGATAGGTTGGAATGCCTTTTTCTTCAAAAAACTTAATGCATTGCTTGCATTCTTCTTCCCAATTTTCTTCATCAAAATCAGCAGCAATAAACAATGAGGTATTATCCTTTAGCAATGGATAGAGTCCGGCTAATAGCTCACCATTAAGGTGTTTTAAAATTTGTTCGTCAGCAAATGCTTGATATTGTTTGTTTGGATAGTTTTGAAACGTTCCACCCTTCATTCTGTGCATCTTGTACATATATGGATCGAAAGTATAAGAAGGCATATAACCGCTCTTTCCGTTTTTTTCCCATCGGGTGGCAAATACATCATCTCTTCCTCGAAAAAGGGATTTAAATAATTGTATTTGTTCATTCGTAATACCCACTGGCAAGTAATGGCAAAAAGTGCCTTAGTTTGGTAAATATTATTTGAGTAAAGAAGTTGTTTGATACCAATAGAAAAAGGCTTCTGTGTTGGATTTTTTCAGTTTGTTCAACTTGGTATTAAATGGCGATTCAATTATTAATTCGGCAACATCTGCCGGGGAAGTGTATCGCTTAATTTCATTTACATCCTTTCTCATTAGTGCCGAAAGATATGCTGCTTTTGATGCATGAGTTATTGCACTTTCAATTCGGAAGTTTTCCGAAACAATAAAGTTGAAAATGTTTTGAATGCCTGTTTGGAGTTCTTCGAAATTTCCTTTTCCATCTTGCCCACGCAAGCTCAGGCAAAGCGATGTTTCATAAATATCTTCTAGAATTGAATCGTGCGAAAGTTCATCAAGTCCTCTGTATTCAAGTTCTGTAGTTCCGATTGTTGTAAAAACAGATTTTATATTTGGTAAGTCATTAACTCGATCAAACAAATTGCCGATATCAAATAGTTGTTTAATAATTTCAATTTCTTTTTCTGCATTATATCTTACTCCAGTTGTATTGGGTGCGTACGCTGTTAATTTATCTCCAAGAATTGCCTCTTCTGTTGGTGTTTGAACAACCGTTGATTTTCCATCGACATTAAGAAACGGACTTTTGACTTCAGTATCTTTTAGATGTTTACCGTATGGGTTTTCTTCAAAAAGAATATCAAGAAGAATGTATTCTTCCGTTCCACGAGTATTTGTTACTGGCACATAGAAAAATTTATAATGCGCCTTCACGATTTTTGATTTCGTTTTTCTCTCTTGCTCTTTATACCCGGTGAAGCCATTCTCTTTCGCAATTTTTTCAAGTATGCTTTCGAGATTCTCAGGCTTCTTATGTATAATGATATCGATGTCAATTGATAATCGTTTTATTTCTGGTAATAGAAGCATTAAGGCTGTACCGCCTTTAAAAATAAAACTGAGACCTGATTCTTTCAACGCTTCCAACAATGTTAACGCACGAATTACTTTCTCTACAAGAATAGGATCAGCATTGTTATGCGTTTTCGCTACTTTCTTAATCCAATCGAATGTGTGGCTTTCCTTATTTATCATAGCAACAATTACACAGGTTTATTTTTTATTCCTAATTCCAGTCGCTCAAGATAAGCATCTATTTCCTCTTTTTTTCCTCGTCTTAATGCATAGCGAGAAAGTGTGCTGAGATTCACAGTATATTTATTGAATACATTCCTGTAAATATTCTGCATCTCTTTACCCTGAAATGCAGCATAGATAACTTTATCACAGTAAATGTCCACCAATATTTTTTCAATGGTTGGTGTCATTACGTTGTAGATATCTTGTGTTGGCGATTCCGACACCATGCTTTTTACAATAATTGAATCTGTTTTTCCGGCAATATAGTTTTGATATATCTCCGCATTGGGATTGAGATAAACATTTTTAAACTTTTCTTTAATAAAGTAAAAAACAGATTCGGCAGCATCTTTCTCTACCTCCACAATCAAATTAAATTTAAAGGGCTGATGCACCATAAACTCGTTAAGAGTCGATGTATGCCAAATGCTGGTGCTTGCGTAAGGGAATTGAGTATGTATTGCACCATATATTTTTTTTGTGAGAGTAGTGATTGTAGGAATAAAAATCATCTGTTCTCCTAAACGATAAGTTCCATGTCCTATTCTTTGTAACACTCCCATTTTCGCTAAACGATGTATTCTGGCTCTGAAAGCTTCATCAGAGATTACAAGCTCATACGAGGTGTAAAATCTTCGGAGATCCACCGCAGTAAAAGAATTTACTTTGCCGAACCTTTGTTTTAATTGCGATATTTTAAGCGGATCACGTGACATGACATTGGACTTTATACACACAAATATATGAAACAAACGGCAATAATCAAATATATTGCCGTTTGTTACAATTAAATTCATTTACATATAACTGATTATCAGCATATAAATAGATATAAATAACAAACGGCAATATAAACAAATAGTGCCGTTTGTTACATATTAAATAAACGTTGAAAGAACTTTTTTAAATCTCAGTACGCTCGAGTTCCTTCCAATTTTGTTGTACTTATGTTGTTATCTTCTTGTTAATCATAAAATTCCTTAATGCATTCGCTACAGCTTTCGCCAAAGGAACGGGAACTCCATTTCCTATCATCTTAAATTTTTTTGATAAGGACTCGGTTTCTGGTAGCACATATGTATCAGGCACCCCTTGTATTCTTAATGCTTCCCGAACAGATAAACGTCTGTTTTTGTATGGATGCATATGAACTTCATTGTTCCCATAACAAGCGGTGGGGCTGTAACGAAAGCGGTGTAGTCTCTTAAATGATGGGCGATTTGTTTCCCCTTCTTTGATTGAACGCAACTTATTTTTATCAACTCGGAAAAGAAAAAATTCATTTGAATTCGGCACGGAATCCAATTTATCATCTGGGACTAAACATGATTCAACACATAATTTCAGAGGTATATCTTTTGGCTTTTTCAAATTCTCTCCAAATTTTGAGAGTGTAGGCCAATCAAATTTAGTTATTGCGTTCTTATATTTTTTATTTTTCGGCCATTTGAACCATTTAGAAGAATTATTTACTAGAAGATTTTTCTTGGAAATAGTTCCCTTTTTGATCCCAATAAAAAAAACTCTTTCTCGACATTGTGGCACGCCGAAATGAATTGAATTTAAAATTTCAGAATCAACATAATACATAACTGATTTAGATCTTAAATATGGTTTAATTTTCAGAAACTGTACAATTGCAAAAATCATTATCTCTGACTGTTCTGCGCAAGGAACACATAAAAATTTTGAATTAGGTGAAAATTTAAAATTTATAGATTGCACTATTGAACGGATAGTTATAGAACGTTGTATAATTGAAATAGGGATTAATATCCAAAGTTGCTCCATCAGCGAAGATACCATTCTAGTTAACAATAGTTTCAACACATTAAATACATACAAAGCGAACTTCTTGGGTCATTTCTATATGGAGAAAAACGAGGCGAAAAATGATTTAAGATTTGAAGCATGTAAATTTTCATCATTATATCGATTAAACTCTAATATTGCTAATGTTGTTGGAATTTCAAATTCAACATTCTTATTTGATTTTTTAATTTGGGATGGAAAAATTGTAAATCATCTAGCACTAAATGGTTCGGTATTTAATAATTTATTCTCGATTAAGACTGTGTATTCGGATGGCTCATTTTCAAGCCTTGATAATGAATTTAAAAAGGACACAGAGGTAATTTATTCAGATATACAAAGCAAACGTGTTGGCGGCTTCAAAAACATTTACATTGCGGAGAACATATTCAAAAGTGGCATATTATTTCAAGGTCATCAAGATGATACACCAATTAATTTAATTTCAATCGAGTCTTCAAATGGTTTAAATGGAGTAATTAAATTTGAAAATTTTGTTGCGGATTCAATATTAATCAAAGGAATCAATTCGAATTGTGTATTAAGTTTTAATTCTTTTAAAACGAGAAATTTAGAAATAATAGACTATTTCAATAATTCAAGTACTCAATTTCTAAATTTTGAAGGAAACCCAATAACCACTTCAAAATTAATAATTTCAAACCACTACTGTCCGGGGAAAATAAAAAAAATATAAAAGGGAATACTTTTTGAGTACTCCCTTCGCAATGGTAATTTTGGTTTACGACAACTAAAAAAACCATGAGCAAAAGTAATTTATTTAGCGGACAGCCGATCTTTAATCAGCTGCTT
>CANGGP010000083.1 GCA_947453445.1 Sphingobacteriaceae bacterium | reverse complement strand
CGCCTCTTGGAAATCTACGATTTTTACGTTCCGCTATCGCTACACTAAAATCTTGATTTCTCAATTCACCCCGACTCGGCTCCTATTTTTGGCAGGCCAACGCACGGGATGCCCTGTGTGTGCTTCGCGACATTATCTCAGTAATTTATTCTAACGAAAGTTACTTTGCCGGATTGAGAGGGGCAACTGTTATAAACTTGATAAAAACAGTAAAATAGCATTTTTGTATTAAAATATTTTTTATTGCTCAAACTTCTCAACTTTTTGACATTCGAGTTAAAAAAAAAGGCGCCCGATGAGCGCCTTTAAATTAAAGAGTAATTGAATTTATTTTAGAATCACAATTCTTTCTCTCACAAGATCAGAACTGTTTTGACTTACCACGAAATAAACACCTTTAGCCAAATCCTTGATTAATACTGCTCTGTCGTTACTTTGATCCAAAGTTAATGATTTCACTACTTGGCCCAATTCGTTAACAATCACAAGCTTCATGTCGGTTTGGGATGTTAAGTTAATTTCGCCGTTACTTGGATTAGGATAAATTAATACCGGTGTTTTAGCAACATTGACTTGATCGATGCCGGTACATGCATTTACTTTTACTTGTAATGATGTTGTACCTAAACAGCCATTGCCAGAAGTACCGTTAATGCTATAAGTTAAGGTTGTAACCAAGCTTGGTGTAATGGCAACTGAAGTAGTTGTTGCACCGGTGCTCCATGTATAAGTACTGGCACCACTTACACTCAATGTATTATTTTCACCCTTACACATCACAGAACGCGAACTGGTTGCTGTTAAGGTTGGATTTTGATAAACGGTTACTTGTATAGAAGCACTGGCCGGACAATTGATACTACCGGAAGTGGTTAATGCCGTAACAGAATAAACGGTGGTTGTATTTGGGGTCACTTGAACCGCTTGACTTGTAGCACCATTACTCCACAACCATGTACCGGCTGAACTGGCATTTAAATTCACTGGGTTTCCAACACAAGTTGAAGTGGCTCCGGTAACTGCAAGCGTTGGCACAAAAACACCAACACTGATAACAGTATTAGAAGAACAACCCGGGCCTGATGTAAATGTTCCTGCAACAGTATAGTTTGTAGAACTTGTTGGGTTAACAACTATTGAATTAGCAGTTGCACTTGTTGACCAGGCATAATTATCGGCACCACTCACATTTATGGTAGATGAACCACCTGAACAAACAATAGGATTACTGGCATTCACAACCAAAGTAGGTGAAGGAGAAACGATCACAATTTGACCGGCACCACCTAAACAACCGATGGAATTATTACCCACTACGGAATATTGTGTTGGCGCGTTTGGCGTAACAGTGATGATTGATCCCGTTAAATTACCCGGTGACCAAGTATAACCATTGGCACCACTGGCTGATAAAGTAATGGCTGCACCTTGACAAATATTGGTGTTGCTGATGAATGCCGTAAGGGTTGGAATTGGATTGGCCACCAAGGTTAAGTTAGCAACGCCTGAACAAGTTCCATCACTTGTTGAAACTGTGTAAACAGTTGTTGCGTTGGGAGAAACAACCACACTTGCACCCGGCAAACTAAATGGTTGCCAAGTATAACTTGTACCTGCAGAAGCAGCTGTAAGAGTAGCTGATCCACCTGCGCAAACTGCTGTTGGCGTAGAAACCACGCTCACCGCAAGCGGCGCAACAGTTACTGTTGTTACTGCACTTGTGGTGCCACATCCATTTTGACCCAATACCGTGTAATTTGAAGTTACAGAAGGTGAATAAGCAAGGCCATTGGTTACACCACCTGTCCATGTGTAAGTTAATGCGCCCGAAGCCGTTAAGGTTACAGTTTTACCCAAACAAATTTGATTGGTGCTCGAAGCAACTGACAATACAGGGCTACCACTTGAAACAGTAACTGTAACCACTGCATTCGACACACAACCAATTGAATTTGTACCGGTAACCGTGTAAGTTGTATTAGAAGTAGGATTCACAGTAATTACATTAGAATTAGAGGCTGTGCTCCAAGTATAGGTGCTAGAACCACCTGCTGTTATCGTAGCAGTTTGTCCTTGACAAATGGCAAAAGGTGTAATTGTAGCAGTTGTTAAAGATCCGTTGAATGCGTAAATAATAGAAATAAAGCCATGTCCGGTTACTGTATTTGTTACACCAGAAGTGTATGTAATGCCTGAAAACATAGGTGTTTGTGCCCAAGAAGAGCCGCCGCCGCCGCCGCCATTACAACCACCGGTACCTGTCATACCGCCACCGCCGCCGTAATAGCCGCCGCCGCCGCCGCCGCCGCCATTAACACCACCAGTTGCACCACCACAAATAAATGAGGTACCGCCACCGGCGCCGCCTGTGCCTAATGTTCCATTGCAACCATACCCACCGGTACTGGCTGAAGGTTGGCCACCGCCGCCGCCGCCGCTGATGTATCCGCCACCACTACCACCTGCACCATATGAAGAACTCGTTGTACCACCTGATTCGCCACCGGCTGCACCAACAGCACAACCACCGGCTGCTCCACCACCAAAACCTGATGCGGAAGAAAATGATGAACCACCACCACCGGCGCCACTAATAGGCGCGTAAGTTGAACTACCACCACCGCCGCCACCGGCACCTGCTACTAAAATACGATTTGAAAATGCTGTTCCACCAATGCGAACATCTGAAGCACCACCACCACCTGCACCTTGGCTTGAAGAACTGGCACCACCGGCGCCACCGCCATTAAAACCGCCGGCTGTTACCGAACCTTGGCCACCAACATAAAAATACATCACCTGACCCGGTGTAGCTGTCATCACACCGCGTACCAAACCACCATTAGAACCGGAAGATCCGCCTGAACCACCGGTACCACCTGAAGCACCCATGGCCAAAATTGTCATTGATCCCACACAAGGTGGCACGGTAAATTGTTGAACCGCTCCTGTATAAGTAAAGGTTTGGGCTACAGTAGGCGATGATTGCGCCATTAACTGCGCACCAAAACCCGTTAAAAGGCAGGTAGTGCCTAATAACGCGCTCTTAAATGAATACATAGATATTTTCATGTTTAATTGATTTAGAATAAAGTAAATGTAAAAAAAAGAAACCAAAATCTGAAAAATAAAATCGAACAATTGGCTGCGGTGCGATTACATCCATGAACTCGCAAAAAGGTAGAATTCCTTTTTAATTTCGGCGAAGTTTTTTTCAAAAAAAGCAATCATGTTTCGGTCTTCAACGTGGTCTTCAGCCATTCGATGATCTGATGCAACAGGATTTTGTGCAATGTTATATTCTATTTTTTTGTCCTCCGTTAAAAGATGGTGCGATAACTTATTGATTGTTTGTTCCTCAATAAAAATTAAATTCTGAAAATGCTCGGCCTTAAATCTTAATTCGGCATTGGTGTTTTTTGACACCAACTCCTCTAATCTTTTCTGCATCACTCTTAGCTCATCCTTATAAAATACAAGCTTGTCAAGCCATTCCATGTATTCTTGATGTTGGGAAAAAATGCTCGTCTTCATATTCAATTTTATTTGTAAATCTCTTATTAGCAATGGCTAAGTAATTTGATTTGTATCATTAAGCCTGCTGACTTTTGTCATTACAATATTTGACTCTTAAGATGAATTTTGTAGGAGTAATAAATTCGAATGGTTCAAAAAAATGAAGAACATTTAAACTTATTACAGTTCATAAATGCAAAACAGAATGCAAACCATTTTAACAACAACCGATTTTACGCCTTCTTCATTGAATGCATGTCATTATGCGGCCATGTTGGCAGGGAAGTTAAAATGTAAATTAACCATTCTTAATTTATTCGACATTCCATTGGTTCACTCGAACAGTGGATTGTTTTTTATGTCGTTTCAGAGCACCAAAAAAGACCATGGTGATCAATTAAAAAAGTTGGAAGCGGCATTACACAAGCAACATCCAAAGCTTAAAATTGAATCGGTAATTACCACCGGCTCACTTAAAAATGAAGTGCAAAATTTTGTTGATGCACACCAAATAAAAGCCGTGGTAATGGGCTTGGGCACCAAAACCAAACTTAACCGTTATTTATACGGCAGTCACTCAACAGACTTAGCCGGTAAAATTATGGCGCCGGTAATTATAGTACCTGAAAAATACACCAATCATTATTTACGTTCAATTTTGGTAGGGGTTGACAACAACCAAAAATTATACCACGCCAAATTAGAACATTTCGAAATATTTGTAAAAGAAAGCAAGGCCAAACTCAGATTGTTACATGTGCGTACCGAAGAAGAAATATTTAAGCCTGTGCAGTTGGAATTAATTATTAATCATAAAACGCAAAAAATAGTAACCCGTGATGCCAAAACGGTTCAAATGGGCATTGTGGAATACGCCAACGACTATGCTTTTGACATGATTGTTGTGGTTAGCAAAAAACACACGGCATTTTACGAAATGTTTTCAGAAACCAATACAAAACAAATTGCTTTTGCCTCCAACATTCCGGTAATGGCACTACACGATTAAGGATATGAAAAATTTGACACAATATTATATCGAGTTGGGCAAATTGGCTTATGCATTGGTTTTGGCTGATGCTGATGTGCAAGGCGATCAACGCAAGGATCTACATTTGTTTATTGCAAAAAGAATGAACAAACTAGAAAAAGAAAGTAAAAATTGGGTCATGCATAGTGCTTATGCCTTGGACATGGATTTGACAAAGATCGACCAAAAAAAAGCAGACCCTTTGCATGCACTCATTACCTATAAAAATTTTATCAGTAAAAACTTTGAAGAGCATGATGAAGAACTCATTCAAGCAGGGATGCAATTTTTAGAGAATATTGGTGATGAATACAATAAACAAAAACAAGAAGCCCCTTTGAATTCATTTCACATGGAATGGGAAAAAACCGGGCAGAAAATAGAACATTAAAAATTATTCCATGACATTAAAAATAGATCCATCAAGAAAAATTTCTTCCATCAAGGAGGAGTTTAACGCGGCTTTTCCATTCTTGCGATTAGAGTTTTTTAACCGTCAGCATAAGGTGAATGCATTGAGCAGTAAAAAGGATATGATTACCAAGGATGCCCCATTAAATGAAATTAAACACATAAAACACAATCACTGCATTGAAATTACCGAAGACATGCCCGTGCAAGTATTGGAACAATTGTTTCAAAAAGAATTCGGTATTGCAACACAAGTTTTTCGCAAATCGGGTCAATCGTGGTTGGAAACCAGTGTAACTGACGATTGGACACTTAAGCGCCAAAATGAAGAAGGCATGGAGTTAAGCGGTATGAATGCTTAAAAGTTAAGCCTTTAATTTCTTCAATTTCTCAAGGTTCACAATTGTAATATTGCTTCCCTTAATTTCAATCAATTTTTCTTCTTTAAAATCGCTCAATGTGCGAATTAACGATTCGGTGGCTGTACCAACAATATTGGCCAAATCTTCACGCGAAATTGAAATGCTGAAGTTTTTATTGGTGCTGCTATCAAAGCGGTTTTGCAATAATACCAAAGCTTCGGCAACACGCTTTCGAACCGAGCTATAGGCCAAGTTCACCAATTGGTTTTCTTTTTCAATAATGTTATCCGACAGCATTTTTACAAAGGTTTTCATGACTTCGGTGTTGTTGTACATCAAAGAATAAAAATCTTCTTTCGGAATCAAACACACTTCCGAATCTTCCAAAGCCTCGGCAGTTTCGGCGTATGCACTTTCTTCCAGAAGTGCAGTGTAGCCGAAAAATTCTCCATCCTTGTATAATGTGGTAATTAATTCCTTGCCGTATTCGTGCGACTTAAAGGTTTTTATTTTCCCCTTGTTGAGGAAGTATAAGTATACCGGTTGGTTGCCTTCTTGGTAAACATTTTCTTTCTTCTTAAAGTTCTTAACTCGGCGATCGCTCGATAATTTTTTGAGCACATCAATTTTCTTCACCTCATCAAAAAAGCGGTTTAATCCATCCACATTTTTTGAAAATTCAGCTTTTAAAATATCATTTTTTCTTAAACGGCTCTCCACCGCTTTTAGCAATTCTATATCATCGAAAGGTTTGCTGATATAGTCATCGGCACCCATTTCCATGCCTTTTCTAAAATCTAAACGCTCACTTTTGGCGGTTAAGAAAATAAAGGGAATTTTAGCAGTAGCCGAATTTTTATTTAAAAGATGAATCACACCGTAACCATCTAAAACAGGCATCATGATATCACAAATAATTAAATCGGGATTGGTTTGTTGTGCCAACTCCACCCCTACCTTACCGTTTTCGGCTTGCAGCACTTTGTAGTTTGCCAATTCTAAAATTTCGGCAGTGTTTTCGCGCACATCGGTATTGTCTTCAATTAACAATATTGTTTTCATTTGTGTTTAATCTTTTTGTTTTGGTAATTTAATTTTAAAAGTGGTGCCTTCGTTTAAAGCACTTTCGAAGCCAATTGTGCCTTTCATCGATTCAACATATTTGGCCACAATGTTTAATCCTAAACCGGTACCTTGAATATTGGTGACATTTTTAGCTCTGTAAAAACGCTCAAACAAATGTTCATGCTCTTCTTCAGGAATACCAATGCCTTGGTCGGTTACTTGTATGTATGTATGATGGTGATCAGTAGACAACTTTAAGGTAATGCTTTTGTTTTCAGGCGAAAACTTAATGGCGTTCGACAATAAATTCATGAAAATATTGCGAATCATTTGTTTGTCGAAATGCACAACCTTTTCGCCCTGAAAAATAAAGTTGACTGTTTGGCCAACTTTTAAGATACCGTTGATTTCACTCACCACTTCGTGCGCCAATTGTTCGATATCAAAGTCTTCCAAACGTACAAACACTTTGCCTTCTTCGAGTTTTTCGGCCGACAAAAAATCATTTAATATGAGTGTCATGTTGGTGACGGCCGACTTAATACGGGTAACATGTTTGCTGATTTTTTCTTCCTTTTGGTTGTATGAATTGATGAGTGAAATGGAGGATAAAATGGTGCTTAATGGTGTTCTGAATTCATGTGAAGCCATGGTCACAAAACGTGATTTCATGTCGTTTAATTCCTTTTGTTTTTCGAGGGCCTCACTCAATTTCTCTCTCGAATTTTCTAATTCAATTAAAGCTTCTTGCAACACCTTGGTGCGCTCTTCCACCTTTTTTTCAAGGTTTAGATTCAGTTTCTTGATATTTTCCTCGTGCTTTTTGCGTTCGGTAATATCAATGATAAAGGCAATGACAAATGTTTCGTTGTCTTTTGAATAATAGGATAAACTTATTTGAACAGGAAATTCAGAACCATCCTTACGTTTTGCATACAAATCGAGGTTTTTACCCATCGAGCGGGCATGCGGATTTTTCACATACGTTTCGCGATCGGCAGGGTGTTTGTGCATGAAACGTGTGGGTACTAAATCATCAATACCCTTTTCAATCAACTCATCCTTAGCATATCCGAACAATTTTTCGGAGCTGGGATTTGCCTTCACAATCTTCCCCCCCTTATCACTTATAATGATACCTTCAGTAGCATACTCAAAAAGGGCATTTAAACTCTCCATCTGGAAACTCGATTTAGGGTCTAATATACTCATTTGTCAAATTCTGAAAGGTGTTTTTAAGTCTAATTTTTACGCAAAAAGCAAATTTCTAAAAATCTATAAATTAAAAACTGAGAAAAGTCAGTTTTTAAAAAAATGTTCAAATCCTTACAAAACAAGCCATAGAGAGCATGATGAGGCTTTAATTGCAAAAAACAGAGGCTTTAGAGGAAATTAATTCACGAATTTGTGTTTGCTGTGATTCAGGCGAATGGGTGTTATTTGGCATAGCACAAGATTTGATGCAGTGCAGGATGAAATATTAATTTGCCGGAAGGCGCGTGCTTGATAGATTAACCAAATGGCAAAAATACATGATATCTATCAAATGCTTACTTGAGGGAACTCAGGCTGCACTATTGAAAAACAGTGTACCTTAGATGTACCAATTTCCAGATTATGAAAAAGATATTAGTTGCCACCGATTTTTCGAATGCCGCCAACAACGCCGTGAATTATGCCGCACATTTGGCGCACGAAATCAATGCCCATTTGGTGCTTTTCCATTCATATGCCGTGCCTGTAGTAGTTGCCGAAGCACCTGTTTTAATTCCAAGTTTAGAAGAAATAGAACATGATTCTGAAAAGCGATTAAAGCAATTAAAGAAACACCTCAACGAAAAATACAAACATGAACTGCACATTGAAGAAGCCTGTTCGTGCGGCTTTGCCGTTGATGAAATCAAAAAATTTGTAGCCGATCAACATGTTGACATGGTGATTATGGGCATGCATGGTTTGGGTGCTGTTGGAGAAAAAATTATTGGCAGCACAACCACTTCATTGATGTCGGAAATTCAAATTCCGGTAATTTGTGTTCATGAAAAACATGCTTTTGAAACTTATAAAAAAATAGTGTTTGCCTGCGACTTTGGTGATTTTAAAAACACCAAAATATTTGAACCCATTAAAACCTTTGTGAATCTTTTCCATTCAAAGCTTTATATTTTGAATGTGTTTAGCAAAAGCCATAGTGAGCCCACCATTACTGAAGCGGTGGCCAGTTTAAGATTGGATCAGGTATTGGCCAATGTAAACCACCAATTGTGTTATGTTGAAAATAAAGATGTGATTGCAGGCATTAATCAATTTGTGAAAGAAAACCACATCGACTTGGTGATTATGATGCCGCGTTCGCATTCGTTTATTGATAAATTATTCAAAGAACCACATACCAAAAAAATGGCTTTTCATAGTCATATCCCAATCATGGCGATTCATGAATAGCGTGGGTTGCGGTTTTTACACCACTAAGAAAGAATGGTTTTAAAGTTTAAAAAGTTGGAAAGTTAGAAAGTTGGAAAGTTGAGAAAGTTGGAAAGTGGGAAAGTTGGAAAGTTGGAAAGTTAGAAAGTTAGAAAGTTAGAAAGTTGGAAAGTTTGAAAGTGGGAAAGTTGGAAAGTGGGAAAGTTTTGAGGAGGGTTTGAACCACAGAGAGTGAATACTGAATTTACACTAAAGACACTGAAGGAGATTTAATCGCCCGATTGAAATAGTTGTTCTAAATCAATTCTCATACGCTAGGATAAAATTTTTTTCGGATATTTTAATTTAATTAAAACTCTTGTAATGAATTTTTTCAAGATAAAAACCACGTGGAGCAATTTTGAATTGTGGTTGTTTAAATTGGCCTTATTTAGCGGCTCTGCTTTAATAGGCGCTTATTTTTCGGAAACCGTATTGGGTTTTGCCAAATATTTTTTTATTGTGTTTGTAATCAGTACAGCCTGGGCCACATTGACCTGGATTAATAAAATGAAAAAGGAGAAGTGATGTACTTCTCTTTTTTCAAAATCAATAAATATTTAATGGGAATTATTTCCCAAGTGCTTGTTTCAAATTGCTATCCAAAGCATCTAAAAATTCTTCTGTGTACAAATAATGTTCACCATGTTTTACTTTGTTACCGTAAGCACAAACGGCCAAGTCTTTGGTCATTTTGCCGCTTTCAACGGTTTCAACACATACTTTTTCTAAAGCATGACAAAAATCGATTAATGCTTGGTTGCCATCTAATTTACCACGGAATTCCAAACCACGGGTCCATGCAAAAATACTGGCAATTGGATTGGTAGATGTTGGTTTACCGGCTTGGTGTTCGCGGTAGTGACGGGTAACGGTACCATGTGCCGCTTCTGCTTCCATGACTTTGCCATCAGGTGTTACCAACACTGAAGTCATTAAACCCAATGAACCAAAACCTTGTGCTACTGTATCTGATTGCACATCGCCATCATAATTTTTACAAGCCCATACAAAATTACCGTTCCATTTTAAGGCAGATGCCACCATGTCGTCGATTAAGCGGTGTTCGTATACAATACCTGCTGCTTCAAATTTTGATTTAAATTCAGCTTGGTAAATTTCTTCAAAAATATCTTTAAAACGACCATCGTATTTTTTTAGGATGGTGTTTTTGGTTGACAAATACAATGGCCATTTTTTGCTCAAAGCCATGTTAAAGCATGAATGGGCAAAACCGCGAATGGATTCATCGGTATTGTACATGCTCAATGCCACACCGGCACCTTTGTAATTGTAAACTTCATGTTCAATCACTTTGCCATCGGCACCTTCAAATTTCACTGTTAATTTACCCGGACCCGGCACCACAAAATCAGTGGCACGGTATTGGTCACCAAAAGCGTGACGACCAACAATGATTGGGGCTGTCCAGTTGCTTACCAAACGTGGTACATTTTGACAAACGATGGGCTCACGAAACACTGTACCATCAAGGATATTACGGATGGTGCCGTTGGGTGATTTCCACATTTGTTTTAAATTAAATTCTTTTACGCGGGCTTCATCGGGCGTGATGGTGGCGCATTTAATACCCACTTGGTATTTTTTAATGGCTTCAGCCGAATCGATGGTTACTTGGTCGTTGGTGGCATCGCGGTGCTCAATACCCAAGTCGTAATATTTAATATCCAAATCCAAATAAGGCAGGATTAATTTGTCTTTAATAAATTTCCAGATGATGCGGGTCATTTCATCGCCATCTAATTCAACTACAGGATTGCTAACTTTTATTTTGCTCATGAACATTAATTTTTAAAACGAGCACAAATTTAGGAAAGCTAAATAAACCACCAAGTGATAAAAGGCTGTTTTGGTTTATTTTTTACTTTATATTTGAACAAATTTAAAAGCATGCGTTTTCACAAAGAAGGTTGGCCGAGTTTATTTATTGTAGGCCTTTTTAGCGCCATACTCATTGGTATTGCCCGTAATTTTTTTCCAGACTTTGCCATTGCCCAGTGGTTTGCATACTTAGTCAGCACGTTTTTAATTGTGGTGATTCTTCAGTTTTTCAGGCATCCGCGTCGCCAACACACTTTGGGCGACAATTTGGTGATTGCACCGGCCGACGGTAAGATTGTGGTAATTGAAGAAACCAACGAAAATGAGTACTTTAAAGACAAACGTTTGCAGGTGAGCATTTTTATGAGTCCTACCAACGTACACGTTAACCGTTACCCAATGGCCGGCATTGTGAGTTTTTTTAAATACCATCCCGGCAAATTTTTGGTGGCATATGATCCAAAAAGCAGTACTGATAACGAACGCACCACAGTGGTTGTAAAAAACAAAAATGGTTACGAAATTTTATTCCGTCAAATAGCAGGGGCTTTGGCCCGCCGAATTGTATGGTATTGCAAAGAAGGCGATGAAGCCAAACAATGCGGACAAATGGGCTTTATTAAATTTGGATCACGCGTTGATTTATTTTTTCCCGTAGGCACCAAACTTAATGTTAAGATTGGGGATGTGGTGAAGGGTTCGCAGACGGTTCTTGCGGAGATTTAATTTTAAATTAAAAATGAAGAATTAAGAATTAATAATTTTTTGTTCTTATAGGAGGCTCATGTCTGCATGGCGAAACACGTGTGAGTAAAGAAACTGAGTGATTTCAACTTCATTTAAAAGATAAGTTGTTTGAAATAACCAAAACATTTCTTCTTACTTTTTTCTTAGTCAACAGCAAATGTGCATTGGCACATTTGAGCGAGCCTGAGCGTTGAACAAAAAATCAAGACAAGGCGCTTGCTTGACCGATCTTGAATTTTTATAGACAAATGTTTTTCTTACTTTTTTCTTGTCAAAAAAGTAAGCAAAAAGACAAGGCAAGGCGATTCTCCACCCGCTCTTGAATTTTCATAGAAATACGAATGAAGTAAACATTTCTGCACCACACACATGCGAGGCTTCGCAGAAATGAAACGCCGCTTGCGCGCAGCCTGCCTTTGGCGCCTTCATTGTATTTCTTATGAAAATTCAATTCACGCAGAGCTGCTCCGCGCCTTGCCATGGCCTGCGCACGCGGATTTTCCGAAACTTTAAAATTGTCATTGACATCTAACTTAATTTTTTGGACTACTCCTACACACAGTTCTCAATTGGAAATTGTAATTGTTTTAGGATGTTTAGAGATGTTGAAATTAATTAGGGAGGTAACGCAGCTCTGTATGCTTTAAGAGCCGTTTCAGGCTCTGTGAGCTTTTTATAATTGAAAAAAAAGAGAGATGCTGAAACAAGTTCAGCAAGACGGTGGGGCTGAGATGCGGAAACATAAATTACGAAGTCACCCTGAACTGGT
>CANGGP010000082.1 GCA_947453445.1 Sphingobacteriaceae bacterium | reverse complement strand
AAATATATGGACAGCTTCAAAGAACAACAAATAAGAAAAATAAAACGTCAAGCCCAAAACCTTGGATTACTGGTGGTTAGCGCAACAGTTACTTAAGAGAAAAAAGAAAGTAAGAAAAAAGAAAGTAAGAAATCAATTAACGAAACAGGTGAGATCTTATACCGATTTCAAAGTGGAAGTTCTACTGTGTACCTTTTCTAAATTAAGCCCACTAACAGATTATCAGCTTGAAACTCTTGCAGATTGCATAAAAAGAAGTAAGGCATAATTTATCCCGGACAGCAATGAATTAAAATCTTAAATCCTGTGTATCGGATTGTACTCCACAAACTCAACATCCTGACTGTAATAGCCTGCTTTTATCGGCTCTTCTTTCATTAAATCGGTACTCAAATATTTTTTATTGCTGTCGCAAAACAAAGTCACCACCACGGCATCATCACCCATTTGGTTTTGTAATTGAATGGCACCAATTACGTTGGCGCCCGACGAAATACCAACCGCTAAGCCCAATTGTTTGGCTAATTTTTGTGCCATCAAAATCGAATCACCGTCGCTGGCTTGAACAATGGGATCGAGTTCATTTAAATGTAAAAGCGAAGGAATAAATTCATCCGAAATGCCTTGAATGCGGTGCGAACCAACCTTATTGCCCACCGATAGGGTAGGCGATTCTAATGGTTCGAGGGGATGTACTTTTATTTTGTTGTCCTTGCCTTTTAAATAATGCCCTACACCCATAATGGTGCCACCCGTGCCAACTCCCGCCACAAAGGCATCCGGAATTAAATTTTGATTTTGTAACTGAACCCAAATTTCTTTTCCGGTTGTTTTTTCATGCGCCTCGGCATTAAATTTATTTTCGAACTGTTTTGTTAAAAATATTTTTGAATCAGCCGCCGCCATTTTTTCACTCAAAGCAATACTACCCAAAAAGCCGCCTTCTTCTTTACTGACTAAAATCACTTCTGCCCCTAAACTTTTAATAATATCGATGCGTTCTTTGCTCAACCAATTGGGCATGATAATTTTTACGGCATGTCCCAAAGTACGACCAATCGCTGCAAAGGCAATGCCCGTGTTGCCGCTGGTGGCTTCTACTATACAATCGCTCGGTTTTATGAAATTGAGCTTGTGTGCTTGTTGCAATATATACAAAGCCATGCGGTCTTTAATACTGCCTGTTAAATTGTAATGCTCACATTTCACAAAAATGCGTCTTTGTTTGCCTTTGTATTTGTACACCAATTCAAGCATGGGCGTATTGCCCACCAAATGCCACAGGTGGTGAAATTTTTGATCGAGTTTGGATGGGGTCATGTGATTTTTGAATTAACGAAATCAAATTTAGTACTTAATGCCGGGTAAAAACATGACCGTTGACAGTTTTGGAATACCACAAAGCATCAAAAATTAAAATAAAAAAACATCTTATCTTCTCGCTTCAAAATATGAGGCAAATTGCTCGCAATTAGAAACCAAATCATTAAAGTATTGAGGGTATTTGGTTTTGAGTTCTAAATAATATTTGTTTCTCGCCAATTTTGAATCAAGATTGTTGTTGTAATCATTACTGTCATCGATTTCTTTAAACTCAATTTTGTGTTTTTCACATCTCACAATCATCCGTAGGCACAAGGCTTTGAATTGATCAGTAGTGGCGTACTGCATGGCCAACAAATAATATTGTTTTGCCAAATTTGATTGTCGAAATTCAATTTCATCATCAAAATCTGATAATGAATAAGCCGACCAACTACTAAATCTTCGCATCATCCAAACATTGCCCTCCCTGCCCATATTATAATATGCGTTGGCCACCAGAAAATAATAGTAATCTTTATCCTTCTCCTGCTTGTTTTGTGCTTTGTCTAAATACTGTATCAGCTGCTTAATAACCGTGTACTTGTTTAATCTTATGCTGTCTTTAAATGCTATGAACTGTGGTGTGTATTTGAGTTCATAAAAGGGATTTTGGTCAAAAATATTTCCATAATCTTCCCAAGTTGTATAGCTACGGTTCCAATATTGATGGCCGGCCTTTTCAAAAGCAGCAAGCGCCTGACTTAAATTATTTTGCCGGATGTATTTTGTGCCCAGTAAATCATATAAACGTGGAATTTGTAATTTCAAAATGTCAAACTTAAAGAGGGAAAAGCTGTCTTTTTTTGATGCATTAATTTGAATGGTGTTGATTAAATGCTCAACTTGTTCAGGTGTATAGGCCACATCGACATAATCAAAATAATCACTAAAATAATTCGAAATTGTTTTTGGCGTACTTTTTATTGTTTTCCAAAAAAGCACTCGACTGCCGTTATCTGAATTTTCATCGTAAAAAATTCGATTTAGTTTCGAATAAAGCAAGGCAGCATCGGTGGTATTTCCCAAGTATTCAAGTTCTTTGGCAATCGCAAAAATAAATTGTGCGTTTTTTTGATGCTGTAAAATGATTGGCTGAATTTCAATGGGAATCACCGCCTGTCCTGACTTCTGTTTCGCAATGATGGCCATGGCTTTAATCAATTGTACTTGATTCAGTGTTGTTTTGTTGGTGATTGTTTTTTCTAGTTGATTTACCAAAACCAAACAATTGTCGTAATCCCTTGTAATGAATTGTAAATAGCTTTTACACATCAACCAAAAATTTGGATTTTCAACTTTACTTAAATCTGCCCCATTGATAAATAGCAAAACTTCTTTGGCGTAAATTCGGTCGCCTTCCGAACGCTTGAGTGTTTGTTGAATTGAAGTATTTTCACCTTCATCTTCCCAAGGATTATAGCTGAGTGATGGCTGAAACAAGGTGTAATAAGGGGTAAACACAAAGTCTTCTATTTTGTTTATTTCGCGCAATAATAAAAATGAAAGTCCGCTTGACGATGGATCGGTTGCGTATATTTTTTGAAGATAAGACAAGGTTTTGTCGTATTTTTCAATTGCTGCGAGTACATAAACATTCGCTTTTTCCTCATTTAAGGTGGCATACTTTAATGCGTTTTCAAGTGTCACTTTTGTATTGAAGTGCTGGTGACAAACAAATCTTTTATCGACCGCATTTGCGAATACCTGGGCCAGCTCAAAATTCGCCAGGGCGCTATCTTTTTCACAGCATCCTTTAAAATATAAACTCCAATAATACAGTATGTCTTTGTTTCTTGTTTTCTCAAAGCATGCTGCAAACAGCGATTGTACTTTATCATAATGATGGTTGTACCACGCCAATCGAATGGCCAAAAATGTATAGCGTTTTTTTAAATCTTTGTTTTGCACCTTGCCGGCAAACGCAATGGCCTTGTTCATCAGTTCGGTTCGCATGGGCATTGCCATGTATTTTTGTCGTTCCCAAGGATCTTCCTGCCAAGAATTAAAAAATTCACAATCCTTTGCAAAACGCAGGTAGTTCAAGGCATCTACATCTTTCTGATCATACAAATAACGAATCATTTCATTGGGTGAATGCGCAGTCATTTCCTCAATGCTTAAATTGTAAACTGCTGAACCAACAGCGTGCATATCAATTTTGCCGGCACAGTAATCATACCATAATTTGATGTTCGGTTCAACATAATTGCTTGGGTATTTGAGCGTGTCGGAATAATAGGAGCCGTAAGAATTTGATGAATAATAAAATTCAGCAAAGGTTGAATAGCCAAACAGCCGGGGGTTAAAAATAGAAAAGCGTGTTTCTTCACCGTAAGGATAAAAGCCACAGGCAATTGAAATCTTACTTACCGAAATCAGTATAAATAGAAGTAAGTTCCTCATTGGAATAATTATTTAATTGGTTTTCATCCAAGTGAAATAGCGCCACAGTGGCCATCTCGTCGAAATCGATATATTTTTTCAGCAGACCAATGGCCTCGCTTAACTTTTTTACATTCATGGCTTCATATTTTATTTTGTCACCAACACGCAGGTAGGTGCTGTTAATGCTTGTGTCTTTTGTTACATTGTACCAAAAGGGTTTTTCCTCTTTCAAAATGCTTTTTAAATTTTTGAAATTGCTGTAGATTACTTCCGAAAACAATTCATTGTGATAAACTTGTGCCCAAGCGTATACAGGCAAGACAACATCGAGGTGAAGGGGGTATTTCTCACTCGCCTTCAAATATTCTTTTAATTCCTGCAAATCTAAAATGGTGTTTTTGTTTGGATTTTCAATTGGATTAAGCAAATTGTAACACATGAGCATCACCTTGTCAACCGGCGGTATTCCCATTTTGTCGCGGTACTTAAAGGGATATAAACGAAGGGTACAACTAATTTTTTTACCTGATATAACTTTTAGTTTTTTGAGGAAATAAAAATAATTATCTCTCGATTTTAATGTCCAATCACAATCCATTTGAAATTCATTGACGAGGATACCTTCCGCAAATTTTTCATTCTGAATCTTGCTGATCAAAAAATTCACATTATCAGCCAACACATCCAAATCTTCCTTGCTGGATTGTAAGAAAACGATATTGCGTAAATAAACGGTGGGCACCACTTCCTTGCCTTTATTGGTTTCATCATATCGACCCCACCATTCGGTTTTAGCTTCCGGAAAATTTCCACGATTCTTGTTGAAATTAACTTCAAAAAATTTAATGTATATTTTTTTTACGGCCAATGAATCGCAACGTTGTAGTTCATTGGCAGATAGGCTGGAATTGCTTTTCCAAAAGTAAAATGCACGTTCTAATTTTTCGATTTTGTGATTCGAGCAAGCTGTCATGAAAATTATCACCACCAAAAACAGATTGGCTCGATACACTTGTCTTTTTGGGATGAATGACATGTAGTACTTTTGCATCAATATGAATTGTGCTATTGACTTTTTCATTTTTTGATTGAATGATGGATATGGTGTTATCGAAATTGAGTCTTGAATAATTAACTTCCCTTTTGCGCAATTATTCTTAACAAATGTAGAAAATTTCACCTGCAAACGCATGCATGGTGCAAAATGTGATTTTATTGTGATCAGGCTTGGCCTTGTTTTCTTCAAATTCAGTTCAATGCTAAATCCTTAAAGTCCTGATTTCTCTCAAAAATTAAAGCCCAATTTTTTTTACTCTTTATACGCCATTCTTGCTTCAATTTTTATATCTTTCAATCTTAATTTTCTTAGAACTAAAACTAAAAAACATCAGCATAAATTTTAATAACAGTACCATGAGCACGAATCCAAAAGTTGATTTTTATTTTAAAAAAGCCGGTAAATGGCAAAAAGAAATTGAACTCTTACGCGTCATGGCCATCGATAGCGGTCTCAGTGAAGAACTCAAATGGGGTTGTCCTTGCTACATGCAAATAGATGGCAATGTGCTGCTCATCCATGTGTTTAAAGACTATTGCGCAATTTTGTTTTTTAAAGGCGCCCTCTTTAACGATAAACACCATTTGCTGGTACAACAAACCAAAAATGTACAAGCGGCCCGACAGCTGCGTTTCACAAATTTGCTCGAGATCATCGATCAAAAAGAACAAATTAATTGGTACATCAAAGAGGCCATGCGGGTTGAAAAGGCAGGACTAAAATTCGAATTAAAAAAAACAGAAGCATTCGACATGCCCCAAGAATTTGCCCAAAAATTAAAAGAAATACCGGCCTTAAAAAAAGCTTTTAATGCGCTAACACCGGGTCGACAAAGGGCTTACCTTTTGCATTTTTCATCAGCCAAACAAAGTGCAACCCGCATCAGTCGCATCGAAAAATACATGCCCCTCATTTTAAAAGGCAAAGGAATAAATGATGATTGAGTGTTATTCAAAAAAGCATGAATCCCCTTATTGATCAATATTTAGCCCAAGGTTGCGGTCGATGCCTATTAGGCGGCACCGCCCAATGCAAGGTGCACTTATGGCCCAAAATACTGCAACACCTGCGAAACATTTTACTCAACTGCGGTTTGCAAGAAGAATTAAAATGGTCGGTGCCTTGTTACACCTACAACAAAAAAAACACCATCATTTTGGCGGCCTTTAAAAATTATTGCAGTCTTTCTTTTTTTAATGGGGCTTCGCTCAGCGACCCGCATGCCTTGTTATCCGCCCCCGGCGAGCACAGCCAAAGCAACCGCTTGATGAAGTTTACCACCATAAAAGAAGTGTTAAACTTAGAAAACACCATTAAAGCCTATATTTTTGAAGCCATCGACATCGAAAAACAAGGCAAACATTTAAAACCAAAAAAAGCAGCTGAACTAAAATTTCCTCCCGAGTGGCAACAAGTTATTCAAAAAATGCCGGCACTGCAAAAAGCCTTTGATGCTTTAACACCGGGACGGCAGCGGGCTTACCTGATTTATTTTTTAGGTGCCAAACAATCAGCCACACGCTTTACACGCATCCAAAAATTTGTACCGCATATTTTAAAAGGCAAAGGCATGAACAATGCTTAAATGCCAAATGCTTTGCAAACATCAAGGTAATGGCCTTGTTACAGACCATCACCTGTTGTTTAGCTTGTGCTTATTTTTGTAAGAGCATCATTTGTATTTGACTCAAAGTGGCCAGGGCATTGTTGGCCCTATCGTCTTTTAAATCCAGAATTTTTTTGCTGTCAATTGGTAAAGCAGCATCTTTACGAAAGCTTTGGTATTCATCCATCAATTGCGCCAATTGTTTGAGTTTTTCTTCTACGCGCGCATTGTTTTCAAAAACATCTTTAATGCTGCCATCGGTAATCAAATCCTCTTTACTTTCGAAAGAGGCATCAAATTGTGATACACCGCAAACCCCTTCTAAAATGTCTTGTTTAAGACTTTTGCAAACGGTAAAAATAGCCGACTGTTTTTGTTGCGCCATACTCAGCGCAGCACTCGTGTCATTCATCGCTATTGCTTTTTTCAGCATGCCATCAATTAAATATTCGTTGCGCAAAAAATGGGCGGTGTAACGGATATTTTGACTGCGCACATTGTAAGGCGAACGCATTAAAATTAAGATGAGTCCACAGCCTATTACCATCAATACCGATGAAATAATGGTATTGATTTTTGTTTCTTCTTGACGAATGCCGCTAAAGAAGTAAGCAGGTAAAAATAAAGCCATCAATATGATGAGCGAAATAATGCCCAACACATTGGCAAATGGCCAATGCTGTACTTTAAACAACACATGTAAACTTAGCAGTATACTCGAAAAAATGCCAATACCAATGACCACTTTATCGCGGGTATTTTGTTTTTCTTTGATACGTAAGGTAAAAGCCAGTGGTAAAAAAATAAAGCATGCAATAAAAATGCCCAATACGAGCATGGCGCTGGCTCCCGGCCAATGCATAAATTTAAAGAATATGCCAAATAAGAGCAATGCGGTTGTGGCAGCCCCACTATAAATCATTGTTTTTTTCATGGTGTAATAGTTTTTAAAAATTAATAATCGGATGGTTTCCTCTTCTATCTCCCACAAATGTTCTTTGTAAAATGTGGTAATTGTTTGGCGATAGAAAGCTTCGAAGTCTCCGTTGTCTTCGAGCTTGTTTTCAATGATACAACAAATATGATCTAACAGGTTTTGCTGCAGGCTCTCCATCTCAACGCCACGTGCACTGATGTCGTTGAGAATAAAATCAATTTGTGTATCACTAATGTGGTACATTTTATGCTGTTTTAATGTCTAATAAAAATTTCATGGTATTCATAAAATCAGCCAGTTCATTTACTTTTTCTTTGGTTTTTAATTTTCCGCTGGGGCTAAGTTTATAATACTTGCGTACACGTTTGCCAATAAATTCCGATTCGGTAGTTACCAATTCATCAGCTTCCAAAGCATGTAAAGTAGGGTAGAGGGCCCCCTCGGTGATTTGAATTTTATCGCCCGTTAATTCTTTTACTTTTTGTGTGATTTCGTAACCATACATTTTATTATTATCGGCCAAAAGCTTCAACACAATGGTCTTTAAGGTGCCTTTGATTAATTCTGATGAGTAAATCATGTGACTATAATTTAAGAATTTAAACAAAGATACATAATAGAGTAATACATTTGAGTCTTATGTATTAAAAAAACACTTAAGTATTTGATTATGAGACAGTAAAAATTTTTACTTTTTGGGCGCATCCCATGAAGTAAAAAAACCTAAAATTCTCTGGAAGTTTTTTTACTTCATGGGTCGGGCTGTCACTACTCGCTTTTTTTTGCGAAAAGAGGCCGCAAAAAAAGAGCTCAAACAAGCCTGCCATCGTGAAACTTTTCCGGTAGGCAGGCTGGCGTTCCATCCCTTGCGCAGAATGCGGTATCAAAAATTGTTGGCGATACTTAGATTTTAAATTTTATGGTTTTTGAATGGCTGTTTCAATCAACTTTATAGAGCTGTTGAGATACCGGAATTTGATCCATCCCAAATAGTACCTGTTTTTTTTGTGTATTTGAATGCCAGTGTAATAACATTTATTCTCGGCAAAAGAATTGCAATCCAATTGATTATAGGTTCTTTCGGAATACATTTGCGTTGTTGAAATTTGTGTTGGAAAACTTGATTGACTGTAATTAAATAAGATGATTGTATCATTCCCAAAATCGCTGCTTTTAAACAAATGGGCCAAGCTGTCGAGTACTTTAACCCTGAAGGCATGTTGATTGATTGATGACACTTTGCTTTGGGCTGAGTTTCGCGAACAATTGTAAGATGAGGTATGGATGGTATAATTTGTAATACTTGAATATGAAGTAGGTAAAGAAGTACCTGTTTCCAAGGTCTCCAATAAGAAGGTGGTATCGACGCCAATGGTCCCTGAAATTTGACAATTATTTGAAGTACCAATGAGTAGAATCTGATCAACCGACCACATTGGTTTGCTGACAAAGCTACGATTGAATACAAAATCATTCACTTGATCATTATCTAAATCAACGAACAATTGATTTGAAAGCACATTGCCCGGAAATAGGCTGTTATCCTCCTTCTTCACCAACATGTTTTCAGCTGCCCCAACCACAATAAAATCGCCGGCATTAGGTGCAAATGCCTTTTGTTTGCTGCATGTGAAGCAAAAGGCACTCCACATAATTAAAATAATTAGGTGTTTAATTGATTGCATGTTGTAGGTTTTAACTTATACTAATATAAAAAAAGATTTTTAAAAATGAACCCAACAATAAAAACAAGACCCAATTTCTCTTAAAATTAGTTGTATCTATAACTAAATTATTTACATTTGTTTCATCAATGTCATCACTCGAACAAGCCATAAAACAAAAATCCTTTGAGGCTGAAGAAATCAAAGCCAATTTAAATGTATTGTACACTGCCAATTTTTTATACAACCGCATCTCGGCTTTTTTAAAACCACAGCGCTTAAGCCACGAACAATTTAATGTGCTGCGTATTTTGCGCGGTTCGCATCCAAAAAGTTTGTGTCAAAAGGACATTCTGAGCCGCATGATTGCGCCCAAATCAAACCTTACACTCATCATTAAAAAATTGCAAGATAAACATTGGGTTTTGGTGAAAGCCTCTAAAACCGATAAAAGAGCCTATCAAATCAGCATCACCAAAGAAGGCTTAAACAAATTAAAAACACTCGATAAATTGATGCAAGAACAACGCATGGATTTTCATCGACTCAGCGAATCAGAAGCCTTTCATTTAAATGCTTTATTGGATAAAATGCGATCTTAAAATAGATATACCAACAACTATTTAAGTAGTAATTAAAAATTAAGAATTAAAAAATAAAAATGAATAAGCAATAAATAATAAACAATAAACAATAAACAATAAATAATAAATAATAAACAATAAATAATAAACAATAAATAATAAACAATAAATAATAAACAATAACTAAATGACCACAAAACTAAACTTCAGCCAATCCATCAAAGCCGGTGCATTCACAGCCATTGCAGCCGCAGTCATCAACAGTATTTTATTCTTCGTTTTTCACGCCATTGGTGTGTTTAGCGATGATATCATGCTTCAACCCGATCAACCTCTTTCAGTTGTACCCGTTTTAATTTCAAGTATCGTGCCCACTTTAATTGCCAGCATGGTGTTTTTCTTAATCGAAAAATACAGCAACAATGGCTTTGGTATTTTTAAAATTGTGTCGATTGTGTTATTAGTGATTTCCTTTATCAATCCTTTTATGGGCATTAAAGGGGTGACAATACCATACGCTTTGGCCTTGAACTTAATGCATGTGACCATTGTTTTGTTTTTGTTTTATTTTATCGGCAAAGCAAAAAAAGCCGCTTAATATTATACATTTACAACAGGCGAAATGAATTTACTTGATAAGGATTTAATCGGTACCATTGGCACACAAAAATATTTGTGTAGCATTCACTGGCGCAATGGTACATTTATCATGGATGAGCCTGAACGCATCGAAGGGCAGGATTTAGGTCCTGACCCTTACACCACGCTATTGGCTGCATTGGCAGGCTGCACCTTATCAACTTTGCGCATGTATATTGATAGAAAAGGTTGGGATATTCCTGAAATTTCGGTTCGACTTAATATGCATCAGGAAACTGAAACAGAATTAACTACTATTTTTAGACGCGATATAACATTTTCTAATGCAATAAGTGATGAGCAAAAAGAGCGTTTATTGTTAATTGCATCAAAATGTCCGGTTTCAAAAATACTAGAAAATAAAGTGAAAATTAATACAACTATTTAATATGGAAATTAAGCACGAAGACAATGGTACAAAGGGCGCTTTTTTTATAGAGTTAGAAAATGCTCGGGTAGGGGAAATGACTTATGTTTGGGCAGACACCGAAAAAATTATCATCGATCATACCGATGTAGGGGAAGCTTTAAAAGGCAAAGGGGCAGGCAAATTGATGTTGAATGCTACTGTTGAATTTGCTCGACAAAAAGGAATTAAAATAGTTCCGCTTTGTCCTTTTGCCAAATCGGTTTTTGAAAAAACACCCGAGTTGAATGATGTGTTGTAGGTTTTTTGCGCCAGGGATACAAAGGGGAAGCTCTTTTTTGCACTGCCTCCTCGTGCAAAAAAAGCCGTAGCAGGGAATTAAGCCTGTGGCTTAATTAGCCAGATTGTGTTGAGCGAAGCCTCCCTCCTTGCGTCGGGACAAACTCCGTAGCCCGTTAACCTGCCCGCCGAACAATTGCTAGCGCAAGGCAGGCGGGAGCGCCCAAAAAGTTTAATTGAGCGTTTCGAGAAAAATAAATAATTACATTTTGTTTTCTACTAATGATAAAAATGGGATGCGCCAAAATAAAATTATCATAAACTAAATTATGGATATCAACAACTTAAAAAAAGAGTACAGCAACGGCGACATCACCGTTGTTTGGCAATCGGGCAAATGCATTCATTCTGCCAATTGTGTAAAAAATAATCCAAAAGTGTTTAGCCCAAAAGAACAACCTTGGATACACATGGACGCCGCAACTTCACAAGAAATTATCGATACGGTGCGTAAGTGCCCTTCGGGTGCTTTAACCTATTACCAAAATAAGGATTAAAGCAAACCTTAATTGAAGCTTAGGGGAAAATCTTAATTTCTGTTTTTTCCTTTGTTAGCAAATTGTATTCCACCGGCTTATAGGTGTGCAACAATTGAAAGGCATTGATGTTTTTAATCACATGGCAAGTCACCATCATCGAATTGGGCTTGCTAGATTGAAACACAGGATTATCATATTTGGTATTATCGCAGTTCTTTAATACGGTATCCACTTTGCCGCTGCTTATGTTGCACTTAATAATGCCTGAAGCACTCGACCAATAAGCATTTTCATCGTTTTGGTCTACGCACAAATTATCAAAATAAGGGATGGTGGAGATGGGTGAGTAGGCGGTGGTTAAAATAACCTTTTCATTAATGGGTGGTAAATTATCCCTGAGTACCAAGGAAATATTATTGATATTGGTTCTTAAATAAATGAACTTATTGCTTTTTCTTAAAGCACAGGCATTGGGCATTTCAACATCAAAATTCAACAAAGGAAAACCATGGTTCGTAAACTTTGAAAGTCTGGGTTTTACATTGTTATAAGGCATCTCATAAAAATAAAAACAAGTGTCGGTATAATCCCATGTTGGGTCTTGAAAACGTTTTAAAAAGGTCAGCTGTCTGATGCTGTCGCCATTGGCTTTTATTTGGTAAATATCATTGTCGTTGCTGCTATAAATAATCCATCCCCGCTTGTTAATTTGGGGTACAAAATCCGACACAGATGCCAAATAAGTAGCGGTTCGACTCGGGATGTGATAACTAAACATTTTATTGTAGCCAAACATATCACCATTCACCACATAAATCAACACATCGGTATTGGCCGGATTAAACATAAAAGTATTGATGTTTTTATTTTCATCAGTGGTTGAATCGCGCCAGCCAAAGGGTAGGGGACCTGCGGGAATGCTGCGACAAGCAAATTGAGAGGTATCTTCCGGAATGGCAGTAGGTACTACTTCTACATTGGTGTTTTT
>CANGGP010000081.1 GCA_947453445.1 Sphingobacteriaceae bacterium | reverse complement strand
GGGGTTTATGGTTTATTGGGTGTACCAAGCAGTACCATTAAACCGGGTTCACGTAGCAATGCCATGACATGGGTGGATAATAGCGGAAACGTTTATTTGTTTGGCGGATTTGGCTATGATGCTTTTGCAAACCTTGGCAATTTAGGTGATTTGTGGAAATACAATCCAAGCACCAATCAATGGACATGGTTAAAAGGCAGCAATGCTTGTTTTCAATCGGGTGTTTATGGAACCCAAGGTTCAGCCAACGCGACGAATGTTCCCGGTGCTAGAAATGCCGCAACCACTTGGAAAGACAACACAGGCAATTTTTGGATGTTTGGTGGTTTAGGTATTACCACAAACACCAATACCACGGTTAATTTAAACGATTTATGGAAATACGATATCGGCGCCAATCAATGGACATGGATAGGTGGCAGTAATTTAGGCAATCAAAATGGAAGCTACGGCACATTGGGTAGCGCATCATCAACCACTACTCCCGGCGGAAGATACGGTGCAGTATCATGGGTGGATGCAAGTGGTAACTTATTGTTGTTTGGTGGTAACGGTTATGACGCTACCGCAACGAGCGCTAATTTTTTAAACGATTTATGGAAATATGACCTTGGCCTCAACCAATGGGTATGGTTAAAAGGTAGCAATGGCAACAATCAAAACGGCGTGTATGGTACACAAGGTGCGGCAGCTGCCGGAAATATACCAGGATCAAGATCCAATGCCATGACATGGCAAGATTCTTACGGTAATTATTGGCTTTCAGGAGGCACCGGCTATTCAGCTTTAAACCAAGGTTCTTTAAATGATATGTGGACTTATAATGCAAGCAGTAATAACTGGACTTGGGTTGCCGGTGCCGGAAACGGTAATTTACCAGGTGTTTATGGCAATATGAATTTTCCGGGACCAACGAATATTTTTGGTGCACGACATTCATGTGCCAATTGGTTAGATGCCAATAATAATTTATTTGTTTTTGGCGGTTTAGGTTTGGCAGTTAACAGCACCCAAGGTAGTTTGGCCGATACTTGGAAATACACCAATTGCGTGATTAATCCTATCACCATGACCATTACCAGCAACGTAGCTTTGCCTTGTGCCAAAGAAACTTTGTCATTAACGGTTGTTGGTTCAAATTCATATACTTGGCAAACGGTGCCTACATCAACGCTTTCGTATTTAGTGATTAGTCCTACCATCACCACCAGCTATTCGGTAATCACCAACAATACCAATGCTTGCATCTACATGGCCACCTTTACCCAAAGTGTTTCAGCTTGTACTGCTTTAAATGAAATCAATGCAAGTGATGCCTTGATGGTTTATCCTAATCCAAGTAAAGGTGCTATCACAGTGAATATTAATAATGCTAACGCAACAAGATTAAAAGTTTATACAATGACCGGACAACTTGTTTTTGAACAAGAATTATTATCCGGAAAAAATGATTTAATTCTGAATTTAGAAAAAGGCATTTACTATTACCACTGTGTTCAACAAGAAAAAACAAGTCAAAGCGGTAAATTGCTGATCAATTAAGGAAAGTATCCTTTTTAATGTTTTGTTTCGATGGTGTTTTTGATTGCATCTATCAAACGGTGAATTAACTTTTCCCATGTAAAACTTTCATGCATTTTGGCCAATGATGCTGCCTTTTTTTGATCCAATTCGCGCAAAGGCATTTGTTGCAAGTATTTGAATATGTCCACCAACTTATCAACCTCCGGATGCTCAATCATCCAGCCATTGTTATGATCGACTAAAATGCCGCTTGCACCAACATTGGTTGCAATAATGGCTAAACCACTTGCCATACCCTCCAAAATAACATTGGGCATGCCTTCGCTCCAACTGGCGCAAACCAAAACATCAGCGCTTCTTAAAATATTTTGTAATAAAGTTTTATCCCTCACTTCGCCGTGATACACAACACTCTCGATGATAATTCGCTTATCTTCAGGTATTGGTCCCACAAAATGAAATTCCAATCGGCTACTTTTTTTATGTTGCGTAAATTTTTCAATGGCTTGATTGAGCTCCTCTATCCCCTTCCTTCTTTCGTAACGTCCCAAATAAATCACTTTTATCTTCTCATTACTTGGCATAAAATCTTTCGACACAAAATTTTCTTCAACGCCTGAAGGAATTTCAATCATGTTAGCCGGATTTACTCCAAGCGATAAAATGATGTCATTGATTTTGGCGCCATACGAGAAAACAACATCCGCTTGCAACGAGATTTTTTTAACCGGGTACCTTAAAAACAAGGCATTTTGTATGCTTGATTTAAAACTCGGTGGTTTTTGAAACATTTCATAGCCATGAAACTTTACGCCAATTGGTGCACATTTAATTTTGTGTGCATGTTTTTGTTCAATTAAATACCAAGCAGCAAATCCTTTAGAATAAATAAAATCATAGCTATTTAAATGGCCCTTGATGGCTTGATAAACATTTTTTGAATACTGATACGATTCGTAAATATAATGTCCGGGAAATAAATGTGTTTTTGGTAAATCAACAATGATTGAACGGATATAAGTCTTTTCTTCTTCTGTAAAGAAGTCCATGGCCTTGATATCGTAATGACTTTGATTAAAGTGATATAAATCTACTTTAATTTTATTTTGAGCCAGGTATTTACAAAGATAATAAGAGTGCTTTTGCATACCGCCAAGCACATAAGGCCAAATACCATCTGTAACCAAAGCTATATGCATGAATCAACTTAAAGTGATTGTTTAATCAGCGATTTATTTTTGCACATACATCACCTCTTTCACAGCCTTGATTACCTTGGCCACCGAAGGTAAGCTGGCATCAATCAAGGTAGGCGCATAAGGCAAGGGGGTATCTGCTGTAGTAACCCTTAAAATTGGGGCATCTAAATAATCAAATGCTTCTTTTTGAACTTTAAAAGTAATTTCTGAAGAAATACTAGCCAATGGCCAAGCTTCTTCAACAATGACCAAGCGGTTGGTTTTTTTCACCGATCGAATAACTGTATCATAATCAATAGGACGAACGGTTCTAAGATCAACGATTTCGCAATGGATACCCTCTTTTTCGAGTTCTAAAGCCGCAGCCATGGCCACTTTTATAATTTTACCGAATGAAACAATGGTAACTGAATCACCTTCTTTTTTAATATCGGCCAAACCAATTGGTATGGTGTATTCTGTTTCAGGCACATCGGCTTTATCGCCATACATTTGCTCACTTTCCATAAAAATAACCGGATCATTATCACGTATGGCGCTTTTTAATAAACCTTTGGCATCGTATGGATTACTGGGCACAACCACCTTTAATCCCGGACAATTCGCAAACCAGTTTTCGAATGCTTGCGAGTGCTGAGAACTTAACATGCCTGCACTGGCGGTAGGACCTCTAAAAACAATAGGAACATTGTATTGACCGCCACTCATGCTATACATTTTTGCGGCACTATTGATAATTTGATCAATGGCTACCAAACTGAAATTAAAAGTCATGAATTCAACAATTGGTCTTAAACCATTCGCAGCAGCGCCAACAGCAATGCCGGCGAAACCCAATTCAGCAATGGGCGTATCGATTACTCTTTTGGCACCAAATTCGGCCAACATACCTTTACTAACTTTGTATGCGCCGTTGTATTCGGCGACTTCTTCGCCCAACAAAAATATTTTTTCATCACGGCGCATTTCTTCACTCATGGCTTCGCGCAAAGCTTCTCTAAACTCAATAATTCGCATAAGATTTAATTGTTGTGTTCAAATTTAGCAATAATAATTTGCCTAAAAGCATAAAGTGCAGCCTTATTTATAAGGTTTAATTTGTTGATTCAATGCAAAAAAAAAGCCCCCCATTTTTTGATGGAGGGCTTAGAAAAATTAATTTACAATTATTCAGTTTTCTGAAGTTTTAAAGTTTTGTTTTGATTTCTGTCGTTGGCAATTCTTATCACATAATTACCTACGGCTAGTTTCGATAAATCAATTTGAACACTTTCTTGCTCGGTCATTTCGTGGTGAACCAATTGGCCTAACATATCATATACATCAATGTTGTTTTTACCAATTAAACCTTTAATGGTAGATTTTCCGTTGTTAACCGGATTTGGATACACCATCAATTTAGCATAAGATTGATTTGTTGCAATTCCTGCTGCATCACCATTACAATAATCTACACACAATAAGAAATCTTGGTTACCGCGGTAAGGCACAGCAGTGTTACGGCCATAAATACCCATTGATCGCAAGTTAGCCCTGAATTGGCAGCCGGGGAAACAATCGGCTGAATCAGAATAGTGCTTAATTTGATTGGTGCCGCCACCATATGGTAAAAATTGACGTGGGTCAGGACGGGTTGGACCACGGTCAACATCAAGGAAATTCCAAGTAATTGACGAATCGGCAGGCCATCCGCCATTCACAGGCTGACCAACAAATGGCGATAACAAGTTCCACTTTTTGTAAAACTCTAATAGGTTAAACATGCGGTGGGTAAAATGAAATGATGAAGCGTTTTGATAAGTTAAAGACTGAAATGTACAAACCGTTTGTTGTGAAACAACTTCATTTGGCTGGATATGGTTTGCGGTTAAAGTATACTGCACGCGAGGCGCAACACAAAATTCATAGTCGGTTCCGGTATTAAAACCGTAAACAGGTAAATTCAAATCTGTGGTTTTATAAAATGTTCCTAATTTTCTGGCATAACCATAACCATCAGAATATTTCACGTTCCAAGCAACACCAGGCCAAGCTGTAAAAGTCATGCCGGCAGTACGCATCAAATGAACGGTATCTCCTTTTACGGTCGACATGTTACGGAACAATACAGCGTAATCTTTATTTATTTTACGAGGTGCTTTAAAATTACCACCAATTACTTGGTAAACAGTTCTACCGCCAACAGGATCAGTAGACACATCTTGACTCACTGAATCGATGGCAGGTAAAATTGGCATTTTATTCACGTCAAGGTTACACAAATACAAGGTCACTTTGATTTTTAATTGAGATGTAGAAGGTCCCATTCTTGCAAAGGCCTCCAAACCATTAATGACTATAGTATCCTGTGTTTCAAATCTAGATCCAACGTGCGTTAACACAGTACTGGTGGCTGCTGCCGATTTGTAATAAGGGAAATTGTGAATGGTGGTTCCTGTTTTAAAATAATGCTTGTTGAAGTAATAGTGCAAAGTATCAGTCACCGGTATTAGGGTGGCTTGCGCTTTGATAACCATCGTCATGGCCAAAAATGCCACACAAGTAGAGAATAGAAGTTTTTTCATCATTGAATTTTTAGTTATACAATTTCAAATTTATGAAAAATAAATGAAGACTCCTTCAAAAAATGGCATTTTAATAAACAAAACTCTTTTTATAAATATCCTATTTTAAGACATATTAAGAATAACAAAGCGCCTATATTTACATTATTACCATGATTTACGGGGAAATATTCTTAAATTTATCGAATTGTTTATGCATTTGAGGTTTAATACCTTTCTTAATATTTTTAAAACAGCATTTGTAAAAGGAACGTTCGTTTTTTTGCTTTTGATGATTGCGCGTCCCTTCCATTTAAATGCTCAGCAAACAATGGAAGATACCAAAAAGCAAGCGAATAAATTGTTTGAAGACGAAGCTTTTACAGAAGCTTATAAATATTACGCCCAATTGGTGGCCAATTTTCCTAAGGATGCCGAGTACAATTACCGTTTGGGTGTTTGTATGATTTATAGTGAGGCAGATAAGAAAAAATGTCTCCCCTATTTAAAACAAGCCACAACAGGTGGTGAAGAAGCTCCAAAAGATGTTTATTTTTATTTGGGTAAAGCCTATCACATTAACTATTTGTTTGATGAGGCCATTAAATGTTACAATGAATTTAAAAAAACCGCCTCCCCTTCTCTTCAAAAGAAATTACAAGTAGACCGCGAAATTAATGCTTGCAATAATGGCAAGCGTTTGCTTAGTAACCTTACCGATTTAGAAATTAAAAACAAAAAACAACTCAACGAAGCTGATTATTTTAGAACCTATGATTTAAAAAGTATTGGCGGTAAGCTTTTGGTAAAGCCCGAAGAGTTCAGAACACCTATTGATAAGAAGAAAAAGGAAAAGTCAATCGTTTACTTACCCAAAGCCAGTGTTAGCTCAAAAATATTTTTCAGCAGTTATGGCGAAAACACTGAAACCGGAAAGGATATTTATTTTGTGACCAAAACCGCTAATGGCTTTGGTCCGCCTCAAAAAGTAATCGGCATCAATTCAGAATTTGATGAAGATTATCCTTTTTTACATCCAAACGGACAAACGCTTTATTTCTCGAGTAAAGGTTTTAACAGCATGGGTGGATATGATATCTTCAAATCTACCTACGAACCCAGTACCAATACATGGAGTGCACCTGAAAACTTACAGTTCCCAATTAATTCACCCGATGATGACTATTTATTTGTAACCGATTCTTTGGAAAAAAACGCCACCTTCAGCACCGGGCGTCAAAGTCCACCCGGCAAAATTGATGTTCTCAGAATTAATACTGAACGTGTGCCAATAGATGTGTTGGCCATTAAAGGAAGTGTAAAAAAGGAGAATCCTGAACAAGGTGTGACCAGTTTTATTACCATCACCAATCTTGAGAACAATGTAACCTTGGGCGTTATTGCAGCCAATGATCAAGGTGATTATAAAATGCAGTTACCCAATGGCGGTAAAATAATGTATAGCGTTGAAACGCCCGGTGTAAAAACCCAAACTGCAGAAGTGCTGCTGCCGGTTGCTGAACAAGTAAGGCCTTTTAAACAAGAAATTACCTATGAAAAGGGTCGCTTAAAAGTGATTAATCATTTTGATGACAATGCCGATGAAGATACCTATTTACAATATTTAGATGTAATTGAGAAAAAAGCAAAACTCGATGTTGCTTCACCTGAAAAGAAAATTATTAAGAAACCTGAAATTGTTGCTGTTGTAAATGATAGTTTAAAACCTGTAACCGAAAAGAAACCAACCATTATTGAGGAAGAAATGGATGTGGCCAAAACCAACACCACTGCAGTTAACAACCAAACTGTTGAAGCAAAAGAATCCACTGAAAGTAATGCTGTAAGTGAAAATACAGTTGCCATTCAGGAAGAACCCAAAACTGAAAACAAGCCAATTATAGAGGCGGCACCAACTGAAACACCTGCAGCGAATGCAAATGTTAATTATAAAGACAAGGCAAACACGTTAGTAAAGGATGCCAATCAAGATTTGCAAGAAGCCAAACAGTTTGATAAGGATGCAAAATCTGTGATTGAAACCGGCACAGGATTATTGGCAGATGCCATGAAAAACATTAATGAAGCAAATGAGGAAATTAAATCTGCAAATAACATTGCCGACAACACCCAAAGGGCTGATGTATTAAACAATGCATATGCGCGCAGAGCATCGGCACAAAAAGATTCTTTGGCAGCCCAAAACATTGTGGCCTATGGTAACAGTTTACAGGCTGATGCCAAATTAAAACAAAAAGAAGCCGAAAGTCATATTGTTAGTGCACAAGAATTATTAAACAACGGCAATGTTGTAACCGATGAAACTGCAGCACCGCCAAGTGACATTGCTAAAAAACCTTCAGCTAAACCAAAAACAAAACCCGGTACAAAACCAAATACCAAAACTGCGCCTGCCGACAAACCAACAACAGAAACTGCTCCTCCGGTGAATGTTGCCAGCAGTAATGAATTGAGCAGCAAGTATGAAGATAAACCAATTGCCAATACAGTTGATCCAAATCAAATTAAACAAAACAACATTCGTTTAAGTCATTACAACCGTGAGATTGACGATGCCATTAAAGGCAATCAAACTTTATTAAAGAAGACTAAAGATCCTGCACAAAAACAAGCCATCAACGAAGAAATTTTAAGCTTACAAAAACAAAAAGCACAAAATAGCGAACAAATTGCATCAAACAAGGAAAGCATTGCTGCCAATGCGCAAGGTGGTGTAACAAATTTACAAGCTTCAAATCCGGGTGAAGCTGTGAAGCAAATCGAGGACTTAAAATCTAATTTGGTAGTGAATGACAATGAGAATTTTGATTTTAATGCCTATCAAAATCCCGAAGCACAAAAATTAAAAGTCGAAGCAGATACCCGAATCAACGATGCTTTGGCCCGTCAGAAAAAACTAAAATCTGAATTGGATAAAACCATTGAGGCCTTCTTAAAATCGGACGGCAATTCGGGAACCGTAAGTAAATCTCCAGCCGAAATGACCGCTGAAGCCGATGCATTGCATGAAAAAGCACTAAAAATGGAAGCAGAAGCTTCTAAAAAACCGGCTGCTGAAAAAACCAAAGCATTGGCTGAATCAAAACGTATTGAAAACAAGGCCAACGATACTTATTTGGCAGCATCTATTGAATCACAAATCAATAATCAGTCTTTGAGCGCCATCAACCAAGAAAATTTAAGCGGCTTAATTAAAGACAATAAAGGTTCTGAAACTGATTTGGCCGAAGCTCAAAAATTAGAAAGCGAAGCAAATCAAATTTTTCAGCAAGCTGCAAGTTTAAGAGAGGAAGCTAAAACGGCATCAAACAAATCGGCGCAATTGTCGAAAAACTTTAATGCAGAAGAAAAGGAAGCTGAAGCCATTCAAAAACAAAAACAAGCCATTGACTTGTTGAAGAAATCAAATCCTGAGTATGTATTAAAATCTAGCCAAGGCGCAGCAAGCGATGGCGCAGCTTCCAATACAGTGCAACAACAGTTAGATGCCTTAAATAATAGCATTAATGAAGTAGCAGAGATAAAAATTGATTCGTACACCAAACTTTCGATGGCCAATACCACAGAGGTAGATTCACTCTCTGAAAAAGTAAGTGAAAATGTGGAAATCTTGGATCAAAATCCAAAATTAAAATCCGACATCATTTCAGCGAATAATAAATTAAAAGCTTCGAAACGATTATTGACTCAGGCTGAGAACACACAAGACAAATCGAAAAAATTAAACCTATTAATTTCAGGCGTTAAAAAACAAAATGAGGCATTGCAGCAATTGATTGGGGTATCTAATTCAATGAATCCAAATGCTGCGCCTTTGGCTCAAAATACCAGTACCTCTATTGCTAAGGAAAATTTAGAAGAACCAAGTGCTGATCAAAAAAATCAAACGGAGGTAGCGAAAGAACAAAACAACAAACAAGTTCAAGAAAATACCAACCAAACACAAGTTACTGAAAATCCACCTACAAACACACAACAAGAACAATCAGGCAATGCGGTAGCCCAAGCAAACGAAGAGAATAAAACAAATAACGAAAATAATACTGTTAACGAAAACAAAGAAAACCCTGTTCAAGAACCAATTCAAAACAATGTAGAAACTACAAAGGCAAATGAAAAGGTTGTTGAAGAACCGGTTGCACCGGTGGTAACACAAAACATTGAAGAGATGGTGAATGCGCCTGAATTAAAAACAGATACCAATGCGGCGCAAGTTATTCAGTTCTTTAATAATAAGCCTGCTGCCTTAAGCAATCCTGCTGCTGCCAATATGTATAAGTCCTCAATGGCACAGCTTAAAAAGTACGATGCTGAATTGGCTGCTCTCGAAAATGGTGGCGGTAGCACTTCAACACCCGTGGTGGTGGATATGGACAAGGCCCAGGAATTAAAAACTGAATCAGAATCAATCACCAGAGAGAGTGATAATTTAAACATTCAATCCATTGAAGCCCGCAAAGAAGCCAAAACTAAAGAAGGTGCAGAAAAGGATGCTTTGATGGCCCAAGCCACTGAACTTGAAAACCAAGCCTTGGATAAAAACATCGAAGCCTCAGATAAATTATTACAATCGAATGAAATTGAGGTTCAAAACAATTCGAATATGATTCAATCGTATTTCAAAAAATTGAAAGATGAGAATCCTACTTTATACAATGAGTTAGAAACAAAAAATAATGAATTGGCCACTACCCGCTCACAAATTAAATCAATTCGCGACGAAGCCAATGGCATGCCAAACAAAGGCGCTAGATTTGGTTCATTAAGCAATGCCATTGAACGTGAAGCTGAGTTGTTACAAAAGCAAAATGAAATTAATGATGAATTAAAGAAAAGCTATCCTGACTTTGTTTACAATCCTTCAAGCGAACCTGCCCCTGCTGCTTCTAACGAACCAAGTGCAGAAACCGAACAACAAAAGCAACAAATTGTAAGCAAACAACAAGAAGAATTAACCAAATTAGGCAATGCTTTAAGATTAGAATTTGAAACACAAAAGTACAAGGTGCCGAATAAATTAAGTCCGGAAGATGAACAAACCAGAACATTGGTGATGCGTTTAAATGCCGAATCGAAGCGTTTGTTGGTTCAATCGGCGCAACAAAAAGATGATAACACCAAAACCAAGTATTTAAGCTTGGCAGCGAAATATGCATCTGAATCATTGGAGGAGTTAAGTAAAATTGCAGGTAAACAAGCATTACCAAATATTGATAAAGATGTAGCACAAAACAAAGGCAAAGAAAATCAAGCGCCTAAAAATAATTTTGAGCAAGCAGTGCAAGATTTAAATGCCGAAGAAGCGAGATTAATTGCTGAAAAGAAAAACGAAGCAAAAGCCAAACCGGTGACTAAAAAACCTAAGCCTGTTAAAAAACCAATTAGTCAAGATGATTTTAGTGTTAAATCAAATAAACCTCAGGAAACAACAGAAAACAACGACAACAGTGCTGAACCTGCAGCTGTTGTGCGTGTTGAAGGTTTAGAAATTAAAACAGCCAATGCTTATAACGACAACAAACCAATTCCATTTGATGCTAAAATTGAAGATGGTTTAATTTTCCGTGTACAAATTGGTGCCTTTAGAAATAAATTACCGAACAATACTTTTAAAGGTTTGAGTCCTTTAAATGCCGAAACCACCACCAATGGTTATTTCCGATACACAGCTGGTAATTTCAACAAATTTGAATTGGCCAACGCCGTAAAAAATGATTTACGCAGTTTGGGTTACAGCGATGCATTTGTTGTAGGTTTTTACAATGGTAAACGCATTCCACTATCAGAAGCACTCGACATTTTGACCAAAGAAGGAAAAATGATTGACCGCAATGCCATGCAAACAGCCGGTATTACTTTAAATGCGAATGTACCAAGAGCAGCTGCAAATCCTGAAGTAGCTCAAAACTTGGTGATAAGCAAGGCCATCGAAAAAGTGAACGGATTAATGTACACCATTCAAATTGGGGTGTATAACAAACAAGTTACCAAAAATCAATTGTTTAATTTACGCCCTATTTTCTCTGAAGAATTACCAAGTGGTTTGTTTAGATATGCTGCCGGTATTTACAACAATGTTGATCGTTTGTTAAGCGACAAAAATAAGGTGATGGAATTTGGTGTGCGCGATGCCTTTGTGACTGCATATTTAAACGGCAAACGCATTGGATTTGGTGAGGCAAAAGACAAACAACAAAATGATTCTACAGTTAAAATGGAAACTGAAGAGCCGATAATTTTCCCTCCGGCAAATGAGGCAGTTGTGCCTGAAACAAATGTTCCTGCACCTGCTACACCTGCTAATATCGGACCGGCCTTTACCAATGGCGTAAAAGAATATCCGGCAGCTACAGCCGACAATGGTGTAAAAAAATCGAACCAAGGTGTTAGTTTTAAAGTGCAAATTGGCGCTTACAGCAAACAAGTACCAACCGATGTTGCCGGTAAATTTAGAGCCATTAAAAATTGGCCAATTGAATCACAATTAATCACCAATCTTTACATTTATAGCATTGGTAATTTCTCAGGCGCCCAATACGCCAAAAAATTACGCGACGAGGTGATTAATATAGGCATAGCCGATGCATTTATTGTTGTGTATAAAGATGGCAAGAAATTGTATGGCGAAGATGCCAGAAGGTATTTGCAGCAGTAGATTGAAGATTTAATATCATTGCTGTTCGGATTAAATTATGCCTTACTGCTTTTTCATGCAATCTGCAAGAGTTTCAGGCTGATAATCTGTTAGTGGGCTTAATTTAGAAAAGGTACACAGTAGAACTCCCATTTTGAAATCGGTATAAGATCTCACCCGTTTCGCTAATTGATTTCTTACTTTCTTTTTTCGTGATAACGGCAAATGTGCTTGGCATATTTGAGCGTGGCTGTGCCTTGAACAAAAAATCAAGACAAGGCGCTTGTCTGGACGATCTTGAATTTTTATAGACAAATGTTTTTCTTACTTTTTTCTTGTCAAAAAAGTAAGCAAAAAGACAAGGCAAGGCGATTGCCGGCCCGCTCTTGAATTTTCATAGAAATACGAATGAAGTAACCATTTCTGCACCGCGCACATGCTAGGCTTCGCAGAAACGAAACGCCGCTTGCGCACAGCCTGCCTTTGGCGCCTTCATTGAATTTCTTATGAAAATTCAATTCACTCAACTCTGCTCCGCGCCTTGCCAAGGCTAACGCGCGCGTACTTTCCGAAATTTTAAAATTGTCATTGACATCTAACTTAATTTTTTTCCACGCCTCCTACACACAGTTCTCAAAT
>CANGGP010000080.1 GCA_947453445.1 Sphingobacteriaceae bacterium | reverse complement strand
CTCACTTTTCAGAACTAAAGATGTGACTAAAGGTTGGGATGGATCACTCCAAAACAAAGGTGAAACACTCAAAGAAGAGGTGTATATCTACAAAATTAAATACAAAGATCTTGATGGTAACCTCTATAATAAAATGGGACATGTTTCTTTGATTCCTTAAAAAATTACCATTGTAAATTCTGGTCTATTTTTATAAAATTAAGCGAATTTTATAACAAAAAAACGGTCAAATTTCTTTAAAAAAATCCCTCCTTTTTTTAAAAGTATCATTTTTTTATGCCATTTTTTGCATCTAAAATGAAAAAAATGTGCGGTTTGAATTCTCACCTATTTTGCAGCATTTACGCCAAAAAGCTTTTTTGCCGCTTTACTACTTAGTAAATTGGGGCTATGAATGAGTAAAGAGTAAGGAAATAAAAGATTTATACTCTAAATTTACATTAAATTCACTACACATGAAGACTTTTATTAAATCTATGCTTTTTTCACTTGCTCTTGTGGGCTTGAATGCAAACGCACAGACTGAATCGAAAAACAACAACACAAGTAATTTACCCCAATCTCAAGAAACCATAGGGGCTACAAAATTAAAATTTGTGAAGAACCAAGATTATTTGGCAACGAGCACCCTAATCAACTACAATGGTTATTATGGTGATTCATTAATTGGTTTTGATGAAGTTGCGGTTAGGGCTGATTTAATGTCACGTCATTTTTCCGGTTCAGAATACATGGTAATGATAGCTTCTCAAAAAAGAGAATTTGTCAATAATAAATACAGAATTGGTTATCAATATGCTCCGCATCCAAACACCAACACAAACAGCGGTCATTCAGGCCCAAGAGTTGTAGGTGGCGGTGCTGCTATCAGTGTTTCTCCATGTGTTAACGAAGGCTTTGAATCAAGTGCAGTAGGTGCTTATATGGGCGCAAGCAACTCGTTGGCTGTTACCGGATGGACGATTGAAAATGGTAGTAATAGCGGGTCAAACGGCTCTTGTCTTACAAATACAGCTTATGCCTTTAGCCCAGGTAGTTCAGAATTTTGGATTGTAAATACACCTGTTCTTGGTCATCCTTATATTGGGAACTTGCCGAATTCGCCTTTGGGTGGAACAAAAGTGGCACAATTGAATAATACTTCTCCTGGCGTTTTAATTACACGTATCAGCTCTACTTTCCCTGTAACCAATGCCAACACTTTGTTTCAATTTGCTTACGCAGGTTCATGGGATGGTTCTGGTCACGCATGTTGCGATCAACCTTTTTTCAGAATTAACTTATATGATTGCACGGGCGCTCCCTTAACATGTGCTTCATTGAGTTTAACACCAGCCGGACCTTCATGTCAGTCGGGTGTTACAGGATACAGCGTTTCAAACAGTGTTTCATGGTGTAGTTGGCAAGTGAAGTACATTGACTTAACACCATTTATTGGTCAGTGTATTACCATTAAAGTTACCAATGGTGATTGCGATGGTGGGGCTCATCACGGTTCATTGTATTTTGATGCCAGCTGCGGTGGCCAATTAATTGGTCAAGGTATGGGTGGTGTTTCAGGCGGACCGCCGATTGCAGGCCCTGTTAGTTTCTGCGCCGGTTCAGGTATTGCACAAATTAGTGCGCCAATGGGTTATGCCTCATACCAATGGGTTGCGCCAGGACCAAGCACCATTGCTGCACCTCAAGGCACAATGGCTACATTAACCATTACAAACCCAATTCCGGGTTCAATTTACACTGTTCAATTAACTTCTCCTTCAGGATGTATTTACCTTGCTACGAATACGGTTGTGTTTACCCAGGTGAACATTGCTGCTATAGGTAGTAATACTACCTGTATAAACGGGGCCAGTGGTTCGGCCACAGTGCAGGGTAATGGTAGTGGTACAGGTTATACCTATACTTGGACCAACTCTAGCAATAGTGTCGTCGGTACGCAATCTATTGTAAATAACTTACCAGCCGGTGTGTACAGCGTGTCGATTGCCGGATTAGGTGCTTCCGGTTGCGGTTCAGCCAGTGCAACAATTGCAGTAACACAAGGTCCTCCGGGCTTAATTTCAGTGCTTAAACCTTATTGTAATAACCAAGCTTATCTTTCCACGAATGGCGGCTCTAATTACCATTGGTACAACAGCAGTTTATCCCTCATTACGGGATCTGCCGGGGCTGTGGCCACCTATACGGTCAATAATCCCGTCAATAATACGGCCTATTACTTGTCCTATCTTTCCGTTCAGGGTTGTCAGGATTCAATTCAATACACGCTTTTAGCTTCTGCGCCGGGCGTTATGAACGTCAGCAATATCAGTTGGATTTGTCCGGGTGGTTCAAACGGTACAGCCATGATTACCATGACACCTGCGGCAGGCGCGCCTCCGGGCATGAGTTCGTATTCAATTACCAATACAACCTCAACAACACCGGCCTATAACGCGTCATTGTATCCAACCGCTTCTAATGTGTTTACCATTGGTGGACTTTCAGCAGGTAACTACAGCGTAACAACATTCGACGGCTCTTGTAAATACAATACCACGTTTAACGTGATACCGTTCGTTTACAATTTTACTGTAACACCTGCAACGGCCACACTATGTCCTGGCAATGCAATCGCGGCAAACGTAACGTTTACAAGCCCTCCGGGTTTAAGCCAGTATACATATACTTGGACGCCGAACATATTTTTAGCCGGTAATAATCCAAATATACAGAACACAATTATTCAACCGACTGTGGCACCGGGCTCATCAACCACAATTCAATATTCAGTTACAGTAACGCCTTCAACGGTTAACTGTCCAATCACCAAAACTATTTCGATTAGTTCAGTGAATCCGCCTACACCTACCATTTCGGCAATTCCTCCTATGTGCGACAATGGTCAGCCTTATCAAATTATGGTAACACCTACCGGTGGAACTTTCTATCCAACCTACACCGGCACCAACAACCCGATCAGTATTACCGGATTAATATCACCAAACTCTTCAGGCTTAACGCTTGGACAAAATAGTTTTGTATATGCCATCACTGTGAATACTTGCCAAGCGTCGAACTCTGCGACCTACGAAATATCACACTTTAATTCATCTACACTTACTTCGAGTATTACACCACAGTGCGTTACAAACAGTACAACCAATCTTATGAACATCGTGCAAAGTACCGTTACCGGTATATCGCCTGGCGGCCCTTGGCCTAATGCGGGTTGGTCAGGATCCGGTGTATCCGGAAGTGGCGCAAACACAGTATTTAGTCCTGCAGGACTACAAACCAGTATTTATCCGATTGTGTATAATACTTTTTCTACACCTAATGCTACTGTGTGTCCATCTTCTAGCACTTTGTTGGTGAATGTTACCGAAACAATAGTGCCCAACATCGTTCAAGCCCCTCCATTTTGTACCAACTCTGCCCCATTCGCAATGACGGTTACACCAAGCGGAGGTACATGGAATAACCCAGCGATTAATGCCGCTTCAGGTATTGTAACACCTTCAAGTGCGGCAATCAGCAATAGCATCGTTAACTATGTTGTAAATATTGGACCTTGTGTGAATACAAATTCTACAACCTTGTATATTTCACAATACAATCCTGCAACCATTACCGGTTCAGTTCCTAACTTGTGTTATAACAGTAATAATTTTAATTTAATGAGCATTGTTCAGTTTACTTCTAACGGTGCTTGGACAGGTTTACACGTTAATCAGTCAAATTATTTTAGCCCTGGTAATTTCTCTTTCAGTCCAACCCCGGATGTTTATACATTAAAATACAAGCGTAATTCTTTCCCGAATGCTAACTTGTGTCCTGACTCTTCATTCATTAATGTATCTGTTTACACTCCGCCTGTTCCTGTAATTGCACAGTCTGGCCCGTATTGCAGCAAAAATGCAGCACTTCAATTAACCGTTAGTCCTAACTTAGGCAGTTGGGTTAATTCATCATATCTCACTTCAAATGGTATGTTAACGCCTTCATTGTGTTCAATTGGCAGCAATGCCGTTCAATATGTGATTGGCACCAACACTTGCTTTACGCAACACACTAAATATATAAGTGTTGAAGCATTTGCTCCTGCAACCATTTTAAGTAAAATCCCTGATCAGTGTAACACCAATGCGCCAATCAATTTATCACCATTCACCCAAAGCAGTTCGGGCTTATGGTCGGGTGCAGGTATTGCCGGCACAAGCTTTAACCCTGCCAATACAGGTGCGGGTAACTTTGTGCTCTTATACAAAACCGCTTCATCGCCTAGCGGCTTGTGCCCTGATCAATCTACCATTGCTGTAAACGTATACTCTTTGGCATCACCGGTTCTTAGCCAAGTGCCTGATTTGTGTAACTCTGCCAAACCACAACAAATTATTGTTTCTCCTGTGGGTGGTATTTTTGGCGGCGCCAATAACAACGGGGTTAGCAACAAAGGTTTATTCACCCCGGGAAATGGTATCATTGGAAACAATGTGATCAATTACAGCATTACATCCGGTCCTTGTGTGGCTTATGCTCAAACAACCATTAACGTGGTGAAATTTGTATCGGCTGATCTTGATAAATATCCTAAAGAGGTGTATTGTAAAAACCTTGATGAGGCCCTTAACTTAAACGGATTGGTGATGAACACCGGTGGTACTTGGTCGGTTAACGGTCAAGCCAGCACAAATATGTTTAATCCAAATGCTGCCAATGTGGGATTAAATGTCATTACCTATTCTACCAATTCTATCCCTACTACAACCCTTTGTCCTGATACCAAAACATTCACCATTCGTGTGGGTGAGTCGGTAAACGTGAATGTTACTACCAATTTGCCAAATGGCGAAGGTTGTGCTCCTTTACAAGTTGTGTTCTATCCGCAAACAAATGTGGGTAAAGGTGCTTGGGATTTTGGCGACGGTTCTGATCCTAAAAATGATGCCCTTAATGTGTCGCATATTTACACCACACCGGGTACTTATACAGCCATCTTTAATTATGTTTCTGCTGATGGTTGTCCGGCTAAACCTTTGGCTGTAAATCCTTCATTTATTGTGCATGAAAATCCTGTTGCGAACTTCTCCATTCCTGATGAAGTACTCGTTTCTAATCCTGATGTACAGCTCACAAACCTTTCTTCAATGCTGAATAGCAATAAGTACCAATGGAAAATTGAAGACAAGTACACCCTTACTGATGTAAATCCTATCGTTAAATTCGACAAGGTTGGCAAATACCAAATTACATTAACTGCGGTGAGCGTAAAAGGTTGTAAAAACGAAGTCACCAAAACCATTGAAGTGAAAAACGACTTTAATGTGTTTATCCCTTCTTCTTTTACCCCTAACTACGATGGCGTGAACGACTACTTCTTACCGGTATTCTCTCCTTATGGGCTCGACAGCAAGTCTTTTGAAATGGAAATCTTCGATCGCTGGGGTCACTCACTTTTCAGAACTAAAGATGTGACTAAAGGTTGGGATGGATCACTCCAAAACAAAGGTGAAACACTCAAAGAAGAGGTGTATATCTACAAAATTAAATACAAAGATCTTGATGGTAACCTCTATAACAAAATGGGACATGTTACCCTCCTTCATTAAGAAGCGAATATTTAAAAAGCCGTTACAAAATTGTAACGGCTTTTTTATTTGTAACATTTGTATATTGAAAATACATTGGCCCTTTGAAGCCAACCATTAAAATTGAAGTAAACAATCCAATTCGGGAAATTAGAATATACCCGCACATAAACCTTCGATTGTTTAATAATCAAATCTTTTTCGGTAAAACCATCCTGAAAAAAATAAGTGTTTTGATTGTTTAAATCCGCTTTCTTCTGAGCCATATCAATGGTTTGTATTTCTGGCTTTCTGAAATAATTTAAACCGGCTTGTTGATTGTAAGGATTTCTGTTTTCATAAAGCAAAATGGCTTGTTCGCCTTGAACAACATCATAAATCTTCTTGTAAATCAATGTTTCATCGTCGGCCGGTTTTAATGTAAAAAAAATCAAAAGTATACCATTCACCACTAAGCTTAAATTCACAAATGCTTTTGATTGTATGATTTTTTTAAGCTTGCTTTCATCCGAATTCAAATGTGCCATGTATTCACAAAAAACAATTGGCATAAAATATAATAAGGGAAATAAAAATCTTAATTCCTTGTGTGGAACTAAAATGTGCAATAAGATAAATGGAAAACAAATCCACGAAATTTCATTTTTTGGACGTTTTAAAAAATAAAAAATAAAAGCTGCTAACAACAACAAACTAAAGGGCGGAATTAATTGCAGAAATGTTTCGCTGAAATAAAAATAAAAAGGGGAAGTGCCAAATTGATTCGCCTTTCCTGCAAAAAGATTTTCAGATAAATAATTCCACCACGATAGTGTGTTTAAGTTGTAGAGCCAAGCATCAGAGCAATAGCCAACAAAGAGCGCCATCATAAAACCAAAAGAAAGTAATAACATTGGCTTCCACTTTATCTTCTGTACGCATATTAACCAAGCGCCAAGTCCGATTAAGAAGAAAACAATTTGAAAACGAATACAAAAAGCCAGACCGAATAAGATTCCTGCAAATAAATAATGTCGCAAGAGAATCGTTTTGTTAGAGTTGAACAATAAAACAAGTCCCATAACAAAAATAGATGCTGAAAAATTTTCGGAAGAAAAACGCGCGTGGAAATATGGCATACACCAAAACAATAAACCGAAAATCCATAAAAGTTTTTTAATGTTTTCGGAAGCAAATTTTTGTTCGTATACTTTTAGAAATTTAAAGATGACGAAAAATGAAAACAGAGCTTGTAAAACGCGAATAAAAACGGCCATGTGAAAGGGATTGTTGATGCCAAAAAAATAAAACAGTTTAGTAATGGTATAAACCATGAATGGCTGAATACCACTGCGCATATTGGCGGCAAATTCCCAGGGTAAATCACTGGCAAGGTTCAATTGTAATTTATAACCCGCAAATTCAAATATTTGAAATAATTCGTCACAGTGGTGGTGACCAATACTGTAAAAGGCGGCAAGGAGATGAAATACAAAACCAAAAGAAATTATTTGGTTTATGCTGAACTTCAAGATTAAAATTTAAATAATTGCGCAATCATTCCCGGAACTATACCAATAAGCAATGTTACGATACCGGCAATAATAATGGTGAACTTAATCGGCATTTTAATCTCAACGGCCGTTTCGTTATCTGCAGATTTAAAATACATGGCAATAATCACTTTCATATAATAATAAACGCCAACGCCAGAGGTAAGCACTGCCATAATTAGCAACCATTTATATGGTGTGCCAATCATGTTGGTAAACACAAAATACTTTCCAAAAAATCCGGCGGTAACAGGAATGCCTGCTAAAGAAAGCATTGCCAATGCCATGAAAAAAGCCAATAAAGGGCTGCGCTTTGAAAGTCCGTTAAATGCAGTAAAACTTTCATCTCCGCCATTGGATGAAATAACATGCAGCGTTGCAAACGCAATGATGCTTCCGCCGCAATAAGCCAAAGAATAATAAATCAAAGCATCCAATGAACTATTGTTGCGAACGTTTGCCAATACAACCATTAACATAAACGCAGCATGACTAATGCTTGAATATGCCAACATACGCTTCACGCTTGTTTGGGTCGCTGCTGTAAAGTTTGAAATGATTAAAGATAAGGCAATGATCATGGCAAGTATTGAAGACCATACAGGGCTGCTAAGTGCAAATGCCAACATAAATAATTTGAAGATGGCTGCAAAGGCTGCTGTTTTAACAACCGTGCTCATTAAGGCTGTGATTAAAGTTGGAGAACCTTCATATACATCTGGTGCCCAAAAATGGAAAGGTGCAGCTGATACTTTAAAACAAAATGCAATCAGCATAAAAATAACACCCACATGAAAGAACTTTGGAATGTTGCCTTCATTCGCCGCCAAATAATTTGAAATTGCTGCGATATCAAAGCTTCCGGTAGCACCATAAATTAAGGCGATGCCAAAAAGTAAAACAGCAGAAGCGAATGATCCCATGATTAAATATTTAAATCCGGCTTCATTACTTTTTATATCCCCTTTTTTACTTGCCGCCAAAACATACAATGGAATACTCATGATTTCAACGCCTAAAAACAATGTCGTCATATTTTTAAAGGCCGTTAACATCAAGGCGCCAACCAGGGCAAACAAAACCAGCGAATAATGATCCGCTACATTCGTGTCCTCATGAAAATAATCGTTGGCCATGATGAACCAAAAAAATGCTGTACACAAAATGATGCCTGAGAAAGCCAATGCCGGCCTGTCGAAAACAATCATGTTGTCGAAATACGAAATGCTCATCGTTGTATTCCATTCAAAATAATTAGCAATCAAAGCCCCTATGATGCCAAGAAGGGTTAAGGGTAAAATGATTTTTTTTACTTTAAAAATTTCGGCTAGCATGGCTAGTAATCCGAGTGCGCTTATTATTAAAAGTCCTTTCATTGTCTGCTTTTCAATTCTAAAATTATTTCATCAATGCAATAATACTTCTTGTTCCTTGCTCGGCGATATCATTGAGTGGTTTTGGATAAACACCAAAAGCAATAATCGCGATACAAATGATCACCAATACAATTTTATCGTTGGCGTGCAAAGGACCAAATGCAAGGCTTGAATCTTTTTTCTCACCCAACATAATGTTTTGATAACTCCTCAACATGTAAACGGCGCCAAGAATAATCGTTAATCCTGCAAATGCGGCCATGGTGGCGCTGTATTGATATACACCATTAATGAGTAGAAATTCACCCACAAAACCATTTGTTAATGGCAATGCCACGGCACCTAAAACGATGATTAAAAATAACACGGCAAAATTTCCGTTCATCGAACGAATGCCGCCGAGTTTATCAATTTCTCTGGTACCTGTATGGCGCATTAAAATATCGGCGATAAAAAACAAACCAACCACATTTACACCATGTGCAAGCATTTGCATCAATCCGCCTTGAATACCTTGTTGATTGGCTGCTAAAATGCCGGCAGAAATTAATCCCACGTGCGCTATGGATGAATAAGCGATTAAACGTTTAAAATCTTTTTGCGAAATGGCAATAATGGAGGCGTAAATAATACCAATAACCGATAAGGTGATGGCAGTTCCACCCCATTCTTGCAATCCCAAAGGAACCACAGGCAATAACCATTTAATAACACCAAAGGTTCCCATTTTTAACATGATACCCGATAACAACATGGTGCCTTGTGTAGGCGCCACCACATAGGTGTCGGGCTGCCAAGTATGAAAAGGAAACACCGGCATTTTAATGGCAAAGGCAATAAAGATTAACCAAAAAACTGCGCCTTGTTGTGTTGCCGTAAGCGAATGTCCTGCTGTGTATAAATCTAAAACAGCCCATGATTTATGGCCTTCAACATTGGTGTGGTTATACAAATAAATTAAACCAATTAACATGAACAATGAACCAATGAGGGTGTAAACAAAAAACTTGAAAGTGATCACGCCACGGTTGTTACCGCCCCATAACAAACATATAAAGTAAATAGGAATTAAAGCCAATTCCCAGAAAACATAAAACAAGAAACCGTCGTTGGCTGTAAACACACCAATTAAGGCCATTTGCATCATCAAAATAAGTGCATAAAAGTTTGAAGGATGATTTTCACTTTTATTAAAAGTGGTAAGAATAATTAATGGCAACAAAAATGTTGTCAGCAATACCATTAATAAACTCAATGCGTTTATTTCGATGGCAAAGTGAATGTTTAATGATTCAACCCAAACACAGTTATAGGAAAGTAAATTTGAATCCGGATTGTGTTTGAACAAATAAAAGGCGGCTAAGCCTAAAACAAATTCAATCACTGTGGCTGCAAGAGCGATTGTTCTTCCTGAATTTCCTTTACTGATAAAAAGAATGAAGGAACAGAACAAGGGAAAAAGTATTAATAAAACTGCTAACATAATCTATCGCTTACTTAACTAAAAAGGTTAATAATATAATCAAAACTACACCCATTACCATGCCCACCAAATAAAATCCGATGCTGCCGTTTTGCAATAACCGCACGGTATTACCAATGGCTGTTACCGATTTGCCAACACCATTTACAATGGCGTCGATAAATTGAACATCCAAAAATTTATGGAATGCATTTGAAAGAAAATCAATTGGTTTTCTAAAAAGGGCATCATAAATTTCATCCACATAATATTTGTTGTAAATCATCTTCTGCCATGGCTTCAATTGATCTTCGCGATCGGCAGGACGAACACCATTTTTCATGAATAACAAATAAGTGAAATAAATAATTGCCAAGGCACTTGCCACTGCCAATCCCATTAACATCCATTCTGTTTCGTGGTGTAAGGTGGAGTAATTTGGTCTAAGAATAACAGGCTCTAACTGATGACTCATCCAATTTTCCATGCCCCAAAATTCAGGCAAACCCAAGGCACCACCAACTATGGCTAAAGCAGCCAATACAACTAACGGTATTGTCATTGACGCAGGTGATTCGTGTAAGTGGTGTTCTTGATCGTGCGTACCTCTAAACTTGCCGTAAAAAGTGAGGAACAATAAACGGAACATGTAAAATGCAGTTAACATAGAAGTAATCATGCCCAACAACCACAAAATTTTACTGTGTTCATAGGTATGTGCTAAAATTTCATCCTTGCTAAAAAACCCGCTAAACGGAGGCAATCCGCTGATTGCGATGGTGCCGATTAACATGGTGATAAAAGTAATCTTGATTTTGTCTTTTAATCCACCCATTTTGCGAATGTCTTGCTCTCCGCCCATGGCATGAATAACCGAACCTGCACCCAAGAACAACAAGGCCTTAAAAAACGCGTGTGTTGTAACATGAAATACTGCCGAACTGTAAGCCCCAACACCTAAACCCAAAAACATTAAGCCCAATTGTGAAACAGTTGAATAGGCCAAAATCTTTTTAATGTCGTTTTGAAACAAACCGATGGTGGCCGCAAACAAAGCGGTAACAACACCTATAATGGCAACTGTTTCGCTGGCAACATCACTTATTGAATAAAACACATTCGAACGCACCACCATAAAAATACCGGCAGTAACCATGGTTGCGGCGTGAATCAATGCCGAAACAGGCGTTGGACCCGCCATGGCATCAGGCAACCAAGTATACAAAGGCAATTGTGCCGATTTACCCATGGCACCGATGAACAATAACAATGCAATTGTAGTCACTGTAGCGGTACTAACGGTTCCTGCCTTGGCGAAAATATCGGTATAGGTAACACTACCAAAGGTTACAAAAATTAAAATGATGCCCAATAAGAAACCAAGGTCACCGATGCGGTTCATGATAAATGCTTTTTTTGCCGCATTGTTGTAAGCTGTGTTTTTGTACCAAAACCCAATCAACAAATAAGAACACAATCCAACACCTTCCCAACCAATAAATGTAATCATGTAGTTGTTCCCGATTACTAAAAGTATCATGAAGAAAACAAACAAGTTTAAATAGGTGAAGAAGCGTGAATACCCTTCGTCCTCGTGCATGTAGCCTGTTGAATAAACATGAATTAAAAAGCCGATGCCTGTAATGATTAATAAAAACCACGACGACAAAGGATCGATGAGGAATTGAAACGGAATTTGTAAGGTGGCAGAATTAATCCATGAGAATACATCAACAATTTGTGACTTATTATCGGCATGGTTTAATTCCATGAAAATAAGCAGTGAAACAACAAATGAAGCAAGAATGCTGATACATGCAATTGTACCACTTAATCCTTTCGAAATTTTCTTACCAAAAAACCCGTTGATTAAAAAACCTATCAAGGGAAACAATGGTACCAGTGCCGCGAGCTTTATCATAAAATAATGTCTTTTTACAATTAATTAGTTTTTCAGTTTAGTTAACAAGTCAGTATCAATGCTTTTGATGTTTCGGTAAATCATACTTAAAATGGCCAAACCAACCGCAACCTCAGCGGCTGCCACTGCCATGATAAAAAATACAAATACCTGACCATTTGAATCGTTGTGCAAGGTGCTAAATGCAACCATTAATAAATTCACAGCGTTTAGCATTAATTCGATGCACATGAATAAAATGATGGTGTTTCTTCTTGCCATAACACCCACTGCACCAATAATAAATAAAATGGTGCTGAGCATTAAGTACATGTTGATGGATATTCCGTTGATCATAATTTCTTTATTTAATTTCTTTTTTACCTAACATAATTGCCCCTACCAAAGCCGACAATAATAATACCGACACAATTTCGAAAGGGAACAAAAACTCTTTAAACAATACCTTACCCAAATTACTTACCAATCCTATATCAGAGTGACCATATTGCGTAAGGTTTATTTGTTCGGTGCCCTTTAATGCACCCACCATCACAAATAAAAACAATCCGCCTGCCACACCTGCAATGAGTTTCAGCAGCGGACTTTTTTGCGGTTCTGATTCTTGGTTCAAATTCATTAACATGATTACAAACAAAAACAAAACCATGATGGCGCCTGCGTATACCGCAATGTGCACCACTGCCAAAAACTGCGCGTTCATGATTAAGTAATGCCCTGCAATACAAAAGAAAGTAAGCACCAGGTATAAAACTGAGTTCACCGGGTTGCGGCTAAACACCACCATTAAGGCAAACATTATTGCCATGAAGGAAAGTATTCCGAAAAGCCATTGTGTAATTGTATATCCTAACATAAAATCTATTCTCTAAATCTGTTTAGTGTTTTCCTTTGCTGATTTTTTCCTGGTGCAATTGGTTGTGTTTTAAACCGGGTATTTTTTTGAAAGCCAACACTTCCGGTGTTTG
>CANGGP010000079.1 GCA_947453445.1 Sphingobacteriaceae bacterium | reverse complement strand
GAAAAGGATGGTTTTCGATGATCGGAATTTTTTTACCGATTAATTTTTCGATGTCACGCACATATTCTTTTTCTTCGGCATCACAAAACGAAAAGGCTGTTCCTTTAGCCCCTGCGCGGCCTGTGCGACCAATGCGGTGTACATAGGTTTCGGGAATGTTGGCAATTTCGTAATTGATTACATATTCCAAATCATCGACATCAATACCGCGAGCGGCGATATCAGTAGCCACCAATACACGAGTAGTTTGTGCTTTAAAATTAGTGAGCGCACGTTGACGTGCGTTTTGGGCTTTGTTGCCGTGAATGGCTTCGGCTTTGATATTGGCTTTTAACAGCATTTTTACAACCTTATCGGCGCCGTGTTTGGTGCGCGTAAAAACCAAAGCCGTTTTAATGTGTTTGTCTTTTAAAATTTCGAGTAAGAGTGAACCTTTATTTCCTTTGTCGACATGGTAGATGGCTTGTTTAATAATGTCAACTGTTGACGACACCGGTGTAACGGTTACCTTAGAAGGATTGTGTAAAATACTACCAGCGAGTTTCACAATTTCGGGTGGCATGGTAGCAGAGAAAAACAAAGATTGTTTTTTTGTTGGTAGAAGCGTTAATAGCTTTTTCACATCGTGAATAAAACCCATGTCGAGCATACGATCAGCTTCATCGAGTACAAAAATTTCGATGTCTTTTAAATGAAAATGCTTCTGGTTTAATAAATCTAATAAACGACCGGGTGTGGCAATCACAATATCAACGCCATTTCGCAGCGCATTTACTTGTGGGTTTTGATTAACGCCGCCAAAAATAACGGTGCTTTTTAAACCGGTGTGTCGTCCGTACGCTTTAAAACTTTCATCAATTTGTATGGCCAGTTCGCGGGTTGGGGTAACAATAAGACTGCGCACTTTTCGTTTTTTATCGAAATTTTTTGTGGCGTACAACAATTGTAAAATGGGAATGGCAAAGGCTGCGGTTTTGCCCGTGCCTGTTTGGGCGCATCCTAATAAATCGGTGCCTTGTAAAACAATGGGAATAGATTGCGCTTGAATGGGTGTAGGCGTTGTGTAACCTTCTTCGGTTACCGCCTTTAAAATGGGTTCAATAATATTGAGTGATTGAAAATGCATGCTTGTAAAATTTGGATTGGTTTGATTGATATTGAAAAAAATAATTGTTGTTGGTGAAGGCTTTTTTGATTGAGCCTGAAAATTTAATTAGTGACCAAACAACCTTAACGGCAGCAAAGATAGGTGTAAATAATGATTAAAGCTAAATTGGCGCCATAGGTATGTATGAATGGCGCGCTAAAAGTCCGGCAATTTGACCATGTTAGGGACCTTTCGTGCAAGGGACCAAGCGCATCTTCCGGCTCCTTTTAGGCATGCGATTTTGTTATTAATCCTAATACTAGCAAACGAAAGTAAGCCGCTGGCTTGATTGGCGAGCAGGTCTGTGAGCACGGTCCGGTGACGAAGTAAAACTAAGGCGGCAAGCGGGTGCCTTTTTGCTTTTACATGCGCCCACATAATTTTTGTTTGAATTTTATAGCCCCTAAAAATTGTTAATCGTGCAAAACATCGAAATAATTTAAAGGTGGATACATTAAAAGCAGTATTTTTGGACTTCTGAAAATTAATTTCCTCATACTCGTTTCTTGTGTTGCTTTGTTATCGGCTTGTGATGGCTACAACAAGTTATTAAAGAGTACCAATTACGATTTAAAGTTGCAAAAGGCTGATGAATACTACGAAAAGAAGGTATTTGCCAGAGCAGCCGAATTATATGAAGAGGTAATGCCTATTGTAAAGGGCACTGAAAAAGACGAGAATGTGCATTACAAGTATGTTTGGAGTGAGTATTACATGCAAGATTATATTTTAAGTCAGTACCATTTTAAAGCCTTTACCCGTCAATTTCCAACTTCGCCATATGTTGAGGTTTGTGCTTACATGAGTGCTTATTGTTATTTTTTGAATTCACCGAATTATAAATTAGATCAAACTTATAGTAAAAATGCCATTAAGGAATTTCAATCCTTTGTTGATACTTATCCCGACAGCAAGCGCTTAGACAGTTGTAACTTGATGATTGATCAATTGAATCAAAAAATTGAAAAGAAAGAGTACGAAATTATTAAGCAGTATTTTAAGCTGGATGATTGGAAGGCCACCATTGTGGCAGTAAAAAACTATTTGAAGGAGCATCCAGCTTCGGTGTACAATGATGAATTGTATTTTTACCTGATTGACTCGTATTATTTGCTGGCCAGCAACTCGGTGCCCAGTAAAAAGGAGGAACGCCTGAACGGGGTATTGGAAAATTATGTGAAATTTGTGGATTTATACCCAAAAAGTTCGTATCTTAGCCGCGCTGAAAGCATTTATAACAATACTAAAAGATTAAAAGAGAAGTTTAACAATGAGTGATTTGAAAAAAACCAACGCTGAACAAAGTATCGTAACACGCGATATTCGCAGATTTGACGGTCCTACCGGTAACATTTACGAAGCCGTTTCGATTATGAGTAAACGTGCTAACCAAATTGGTACTGAGATAAAAGAAGAATTATCGGGTAAATTGCAAGAATTTACCAATCACACCGACAATTTGGAAGAAGTGTTTGAGAACAGAGAGCAAATTGAAATTTCGAAGCATTACGAAAAGATGCCAAAACCTACCTTAATTTCTATTCATGAGTTTTTGGAAGACAAGGTGTATTACCGTAATCCAATAAAAGACGTAAAGTAATTCAAGATACAAGAATGGAAAGGCAGTAAGGATTTAACTTTACTGCCTTTTTAGTTTAGGTATATGTTGCAGAACAAAAAAATAATATTGGCCATTACCGGCGGCATTGCAGCCTACAAATGCGCACATTTGGTGCGTTTGTTGGTGAAGCAAGGTGCTTCGGTAAAGGTGGTTTTAAGTGCTTCTGCAGCGCAGTTTGTCACCCCTCAAACCTTATCGGTGTTGAGCAAAAACGAAGTAATACAAGATTTTTTTGATGCCAATTTTAATTGGAATAACCACGTGCATTTGGCTGAATGGGCCGATTTGATGCTGGTTGCGCCACTAACGGCTAACAGCTTGGCGAAAATGGCAAGCGGTACTTGCGACAACATTTTATTGGCGGTTTATTTTTCGATGCGGGGCAAGGTGTTTGTTGCGCCGGCCATGGATTTGGAGATGTATCGCCATGCCACTGTAAAGGAGAATTTAAATAAATTAGAAGCTTTGGGTCATTATGTGATACCGGCCGAAAGTGGTGAATTGGCCAGCGGATTGAGTGGAGAAGGCCGAATGGCAGAGCCCGAAAACATTGTTCATTTTATTGAAAACAATTTAAAGCAAGGCATGCCTTTTGCGGGCAAAAAAGTATTGATCACTGCCGGACCAACCCATGAGGCCATTGATCCGGTGCGATTTATTGGTAACCGCAGCAGCGGCAAAATGGGCATGGCTTTGGCCGAAACATTGGCTGCACAAGGCGCTGAGGTGTGTGTGGTTTTGGGCCCTTCAGTATTACAAAGTGCCAACAAAAACATTCAAATTGTACGCGTTGAAAGTGCCGATGAAATGTATGCAGCAGTAATGCAGCGTTATGCAGGGCAACACCTGGTGATATGCAGCGCGGCAGTGGCGGATTATAAGCCGGCCCAAGTGGCAACATCTAAAATGAAGAAAAAAGCCGAAACTTTTGAATTGGCATTGACGAAAAATCCTGATATTTTGGCCAAGTTGGGCGAAACAAAAGAGAACCAGTTTTTGGTGGGCTTTGCTTTGGAAACAGAGAACTTACTTGAAAATGCGGGTCAAAAATTAAAAAATAAAAATTTGGATTTGATTGTGGCCAATGCAGCCAATGAGCCCGGTGTAGGCTTTGGGCACGATACCAATGCAGTGTCGGTTATTGACCAACACAATAATGTTTTTAAATTTGAGTTAAAATCAAAGGCCGACATTGCTTTAGAGCTTGTTAATTTAGTGGCATTGAAAATGAAAGTAAAAGGCTAAGGCCATATAAAGAAGATTGTTTGTAAATGAAAGGATTAAAGTATACCCTAATATTTGTTTTGCTTTTGCAGTCGAAGTTTTATTTTTCGCAAGAGTTAAACTGCAACATCGAAATTAATTTTTCGCAAATTCAAGGCTCAGTGAACAAGCAAATTTTTGATGAGATGAAAAAATCGATTTACGAATTTGTAAATAATAACAAGTGGGCCACTGAAACCTATTTACAAAATGAAAAAATAGATTGTTCGTTTTTAATTGTGTTGAAGGAGAGTCCGGCGCAGGACAATTATTTGGGAACCATTCAGGTGATTTGTGAAAGGCCGGTATACAAAAGCGGTTACCGCACACAAATATTGAATGTGGAGGATGAAAATTTTGTTTTTAAGTATCAACAATTTTCGCAGTTAGAGTTTAACATCAATACGTTTCAAAGTAATTTGACTTCGGTTTTGGCCTATTATGTGTATGTAATTTTGGCCACCGATAATGATAGTTTTGCGCCTTTGGGTGGTACGGCTTATTGGCAAAAGGCCCAACAAATTGTAAACAATGCCAATTCGCAGGCCAATCCCGATGCGGGATGGAAGAGTTCAACAACAGGTCAACGCAACCGTTATTGGTTGGTTGAAAACACACTGCAGCCTGTATTTAAAGGCATTCGTGATTGTATGTATGATTATTGCCGCAATGGCTTAGACAAGATGTATGAAGGTCCGGATGAAGCCCGTGCCAGCATTTTAAAGTCATTGGATTTACTAAAACCTGTTTATACATCGCGACCCGCTTCATTTAACATGCAGGTATTTTTTAATGCCAAGCGTGATGAACTGATTAATATTTTTAAGGGTGCTACACCTGAAGAAAAAACCAAAGTGATGGAAACATTGTCAACAGTAGATCCTGCGGGTACAACCAAGTACCAAAAAATAACGGGCAGCTAATTGGCGCCATTATTAAATATAAAAAAAAGATAAAATTTTAGAAACCTGTACCGAAACTCATCATTGGTTCACGCTCCATTGGTTGAATGGTCATTACAGGCACATTGCTGATGTCTACAATTTTTTGCGCATCGGTGCCTTTAAAGAATTCGCCAACACTTAAGCTAGGTTTGTTCATGATCATGATCAAATCGGCTTCAATTTTATTGGCGTATTCAACCACGGTGGTGGCAATGTCTTTGGTAGATATCGATTTATTGGTACAAGAAATACCTTTGTTTTTAATAAAGATTTTAACTTGGTAAGTGTATGCCAATAACTCGTTTTCATAGGCTTGGTCGGCTTCATCGAATAGTCCAAGAATACGGATGCTGGCACCGAAATATTTGGCAAATTGTATGGCCACATCTACTTTTTCGCGGCTTTCGGGCGATAAATCAATGGGTAATAAAATATTTTCGCAACCGTCGTTGTGCTGTAGGCCGCGAATGGTAATAACAGGACAAGGTGCTTTGCGCACAAATTTACTGGCGCTTGAACCAACAATGTGTTTAAAATCCATGTGGCTTTCGAGACCGGCTATTACAAGTGTGGCGTTACGTTCGATGGCAATTTTATCGGTGAGTTCGTAGATATTGCCTTTTTTATTCACGAAATCGGTTGGTACGCCGCTTTCTTTCTCAGTTTGGGCGCACAATTTGGCCAAGGCCTCGTTGCTATCGGTTTCGCTTTTATCGTAAACATGTAACAAAAGAATTTTTGAATGCGTGTATTTAGCCAAGTTATACGATTGTTTGATAGCCAACAATGATTGTTTGGTGAAATCAATAGGGATCAGTATTAAGCCTCTTTCTTTTATTTGCATAGTTTTGAACTGGAATACAAAATTACCATTTATAAATATAAGAAATATGATTTAAGGCATTTTTTTTGTAAAATCAGATTAATTTCCGATATTTGCGGCCTTAATTTAAAAAACAAATACAATGGCAGTAAAGATTAGACTACAAAGACATGGTAAGAAGGATTCAGCCTTTTATCATTTGGTAGTAGCGGATGGTCGTGCACCTCGTGATGGAAAATTCATTGAAAAATTAGGCGTTTACAACCCTAACACCAATCCCGCCACTATCGACGTTAACTTCGATTCAACTTTGAATTGGTTAATGAAAGGCGCTCAACCAACCGACACATGTCGTGCGATTTTATCGTACAAAGGCATTTTAATGAAAAAACACCTTTTAGAAGGCGTTAAAAAAGGTGCTTTAACCGAAGAACAAGTTGAGCAAAAATTCAACAAATGGTTGGATGAAAAAGCCGGAAAAATTGGCGGTAAAAAAGACCGTTTACAATCAGATTCAAGCAAAAAAGAAAGTGATCGTATGAAAGCTGAAACAGCTGCAAAAGATGCCAGAGCTGCGAAAGTAGCGGCTAAAACTGCTGCTGCCACTGCTGCTCCTGAAGCACCTGAAGCACCTGCTGCCGAAGAAGCCAACGAAACACCTGCTGCTGAAGCATAGTCTTTAACAGTACAATGTGGTTAATTTTAAAACCGCCTCTTTTTAGAGGCGGTTTTTTTTTGTTCATTTGCTTCTATATGTTACAATTAATTGTGGACAGTGGCTCCACCAAAACAGACTGGGTGTTGTTGAATGCATCGACACAGATTTTGCAAGCCAACAGCATTGGTTTTAATCCCTATTTTCAAAGCATTGATTTTATTGCTTCAGAAATTGAAGCACAAATAAAACCCTTATTAGCAGCGCACTTGGCCAATATAAAAACCATTCATTATTACGGCACAGGTTGCTCAACCGAAGAAAACTGTTTAATGATAAAAACTGCCTTGCAAAAAAGTTTGGGTAACATCAGCTGTTTTGTAGAACATGATTTATTGGCTGCAGCCCGCGCCCTTTGTCAGCACGAATGGGGCATTGCAGGTATTTTGGGTACAGGCAGTAATTCGTGTTTGTATGATGGAAAAGTTATTCTTGAAAATGTACCATCGGCGGGTTATTTGTGGAGTGATTATGGCGGTGGCTCACAAATAGGCAAATTTATGATGCGCGATTATTTTGAAGGTAAAATGCCTGAGGACATTAAAATTGCCTTTGAAGCCGCGGGTTATACCAAGGAAGTGATTTTAAACAACGTTTACAAAAAACCTGTGCCCAGTAAATACTTGGCAAGCGTAAGTGATTTTGCATCAAAACACATTCAGCACCCTTTTGTTCTCAAAATCTTAAAGGAATGCTTTAGGTCCTTTTTTGCCGAACAAATTGGCAAATATAGCAATGCCCGATTATACAAGGTGCACACGGTGGGTTCGATTGGTTTTTATTTCAAAGACTTAATCGCTGAGGTGGCAAGGGAGATGGGTTATGAGATGGGAACTGTGATCAAATCACCCATGGAAGGATTAATCAAGTTTCATAGTACTTAAGTTTATCATGATTTGGGCGAGTACCCATTAACAAAACCTTTTTAATTTTTTTAAAGTTTTGTTAATGGGTAACGGGCTGCTACAGGCTCCGCTTCGCTCCGGTTTTTTGGCCTCAAGATACAGGCGGCCAAAAGAACTAAACCTTTCGCATCCCTCTCGCTGGCTTCTCGTAAGGCGGTTCGTATTTACTCCACAATTAACTTACCGGCTTTAAGGGCTTCGGTGTTTTGCTTAATGGCATAATAATAAATGCCTTTGGCCAATCGACTATTAATTTCAATGTCGTTTTTATTCAGTTCTATTAGAAATACCAACTGACCCAAACCGTTATAAATTTCAAGATTTAAATTTTCTAAAGCACTTTCGTTTTTAATTGAAAATGAGCCGTTAGATGGGTTTGGGAAGATAAAAAGAAAGCTTTCATTTCGACTGCTTTCAATTAAACTTGTGCATGCAACAAATCTTGTTGAAACTGTTGTACTGCCAATGCATCCAAATAAGTTACTCCCAACCACCGTATACGAAAGAACACCGGCATAAGAAGGGCTGTTTGCTGAAATAAGATTTATTGGACCATTGACCGAATTACTCCAAGTATAAGTATTTGCTCCGCTAACAGTAAGTGTATTTGTATCATACTTGCAAAATAATGTTCTCGCTGCAATTGCCGTTAATATCGGCAAAGGGTTAACCGTTAGTTGCGCTTGTGCATTGGGTGTTAAGCTGCAATTGTTTGCTTGGGCGTAGTAGTTGTAAATACTGGTTGAACCTACTGCGGTTAAGGTGGGGGTAACGTAAACACTGCCGCTCGCAATGGCAACGCTGCTTGTGGCGCTTGCGAACCAATTGATGTTAGCGGGATACTGGCTATATGCAGTAAGGGTGGTTGAATTGCCACTGCATAATTTGTTTGGGGTGATCACAATGCTATCGGGATTACAAGGTGGGTTGTAGCCCCACAAATCATTCATATTGTCTTGCGGATTTTGGTTGTTGTTATCAATGCCTTCGCCGCCAAAGAGCCAGAGGCGGGTATTGAGGTTGCGCCAGGTGATGTTAAAATGTCTGGCACCGGGAAAATTGTTGGCATTGGCAATGCCCATGCTGCCATAGGTTCCGGCTGTGTTAATGGTGTTTGCGCCCTTCATCCAAGTCCATTGATTTGTTGTAGCATCGTATTTCCATAGGTCGTTGAGGTTGGCCAAATTGCCTGAATCATCCCAACCCAAGCCACCAAACAACCAAAATTGTCCTGAGGCATCGGTCCACATACCGCTGGCAAACCTGCCACCAGGAACATTGGTGGCACTCGCAACAGCTTGTGTGCCATAGTTCGCCCAGGGGTTATTGGTATTGGCCCCATGCAGCCAAGTCCATGTATCGTTACTGATATTGTACTTCCATAAATCGTTGAGGTATGCAGCACCCGGACCGGTGGAATGCCCGCGCCCACCGAAGAGGTATAAATTACCGTTATTATCAAGCCAAGCAGCCGGGTGTTCGCGACCGCCGGGATTATTGGTATTGCTTGGGGTACCCAATGTGCCGTAATTACCGAATTGGGAAACGCTGTTGCTGCCATGCACCCAGGTCCATAAATTGCTAAGCGGATTGTATTTCCATAAGTCGCACAAGTAAGCATCTGTTGTGCCGGTATCAAAACCTTTGCCGCCCCAAAGCCATAAATTGTTTGAGGCATCTACCCATGTAGCACCGGCCATGCGTGCACCCGGTTGTGTGTTAATGCCTGAATTACCTATGGTACCGTAAACACCGCTTTGGTTAATGGTATTCGGACCTTTCATCCAGGTCCATTGGTTGGTGCTCGGGTTGTATTTCCACAAATCGCCCAAACGTCCGAATGTACTTGTACTTGCAAAACCATCGCCACCAAACAACCAAAAATTACCTGAAGCATCGGTCCAAAATTGAGCAAACTCGCGTGCACCGGGTTCGTTGGTATTGGCTGCGGCACCCTGTGTACCGTAAGAGCCAATTTGATTCGCACTGTTTGAGCCTCTTACCCAGGTCCATTGATTGGTGGTAGGATTAAATTTCCATAAATCGTTTAACCAGCTCATGGGGCCGCTTGACGATATGCCTTCACCGCCAAAGAGCCAAAGGTTGCCGTTTGCATCAACCCATGTTGCGGCGCCGTGTCGGTGCCCCGGATCGTTGTTGGCTGATGCGGTACCCTGCACACCGTAAGTGCCTGTAATGGCACCATTGTAATTATGGCCGCGAAGCCAAGTGAAATTTTGAGTCTTTGCAAAAAGACTAAGTAATATTAAATATAAAAGACCGGCCTTTTTCACTTCAAATATTAGTCGATGATAAGTTTACCGCTTGTTTTATGGGTGCTATTATAAACGCTGTAATAATACATGCCTTTGGGCAATTGGCTTTGGATGAGGGTTTCAGGATTATTGAGTTTAGAATAATAAACTTCTTGTCCTAATTGATTAAAAATAATTAGTTCTAGGTTTTCTAAACCATCTTGAATTGTAACAAGAAAGCGCCCGTTATTTGGGCTTGGGAAAATTCTTACATCACTTTTTAGGTTAAGATAATTTTCTCTAATGCCTGTGCATTCGAATGTAGTAAACTTAACGATGATAGTAGCATTTCCAACACAGCCATTCAAATCAGTACCTGAAACATTATAAGAGTAATTTTGAGCTGTGTTTGATGTTAATGTGAATGAACTAACATTGAGATTATTTGACCAAGTATATGTGTTAGCACCTTGGACATTCACAGTTATAGTAGTTTTAACACAATTTAAAGAGGGAGTTGAACTTGTTAAGATTGGTAAAGGAAGAATATTTACAGATTTTGAAGTTGAATTTTTGCATCTATTTGAATCCTCTCCATTCATGCTAACAAAATAATTATTTGTAAGGGTACTTATTGTTAAGGTAGCACTATTGCTTCCTGAACTCCATGTGTATGAATTGGCGCCACCTGCAATTAAAGTAAGTGAACTGCCTTTACAAATTTGATTTGGCCCATTAATAGTTAATGTGGGTAATGCTAAAACATTGATACTATAATTAAGTGAACCTATGCATCCAAGGTTAGTTCCTGACACTGAATAGCTTGAGCCAATACTTGGTAAAACAACAATACTCGATGAATTGATACCATTCGCCCAAGTGTATGAGCTTGCACCATTAACCGAAAGTGTTAATGAAGAACCGCTGCAAACCGTATTCGATCCGCTGATGCTTAAGATTGGTGTTGGATTAACCGTGATGTTTACGGCGGTGCGTGGCGTCATGGTGCAACTATTCGCTTGGGCATAATAGGTAATGATGCTTGATGCGCCTACAGCCACGAGACTTGATGTGGTAAAAACAGTGCCGCTGCCCAATGAGGTGGTGGCGGTAGGTGAATTGTACCAAAGTACCGAAGCAGGATATTGGTTAAAGGCGCTCAGTGTAGCCGAATTTCCGGAGCACACATTGGTAATAGAGGCCGTAACACTATCAGGATTGCAGGGTGGGTTATAGCCCCATAAATCGTTCATGTGATCTAAATTGTTGCTTGATGCATCTAAACCTTCGCCGCCAAACAACCAAAACGTTTGGTGGTTGTCGCGCCAAAAATCATTGTATAAACGTGAACCAGGCAAATTGGTGGGAGCTGTTAGGCCCATCACCCCGTAATTACCATTGTTTCCGCCTGTTTTAGGACCTTTCATCCAGGTCCAGCGGTTGTTGCTTGGTTCATAACGAAACAAATCGTTTAAGTATGGTGAAGTGATGGTTGAATCATATCCTTGCCCCCCAAAGAGCCAAAGGTTTCCTTGCATGTCGCTCCAAGCTGCCGGTCCGTATCTTGCGCCGGGTACAACGGTTGTGCTGCTAATGCCTCTAAAGCCATAATGGCCGCTACTGCCGGTGGCGTTTGAGCCATGTAACCATGTCCATGCATTGCTGCCGGTATTGTATTTCCATAAATCATTGAGGTAACTTTGTGTTCCGCTGGCACCAAGGCCAAGGCCGCCAAAAAGGTAAAAGTTGCCGTTGTTATCTGACCATGCAGCAGAATAAGCGCGTCCACCCGGAATATTGTTTGTAGAAGCAACACCCTGCGTACCGTAAGTGCCGTTTACAAAAACGCTTTGAGAGCCTGATATCCAGGTCCAGTTATTAGTTGAGATGTTATACGACCAAAAATCGTTGAGGTAGCCCGAAGTACCGCTGGCGCCGAATCCGCGACCGCCAAAGAGGTATAAGTTATTGGCATCCGACCAAGTAGCGCCATAATATCGGCAGCCTGGGTTGTTGGCCGAATTGGGGCTGCCTTGGGTACCGTAAACGCCATTTTGAATAATGGTATTAAAACCTTTCATCCATGTCCATTGGTTGGTACTCGGATTGTATTTCCACAAATCGCCTAAACGCCCAAATGTAGAATTGGCAGCAAATCCATCGCCACCGAATAGCCAAAAGTTACCTGCCGCATCGGTCCAATACATCGCAAATTCGCGTGCACCGGGTTCGTTGCTGTTGGCGGGAAGGCCTTGTGTGCCATACACACCAACTGCATTTGGACCGCTTGAGCCACGCACCCAGGTCCATTGATTGGTTGTTGGGTTGTATTTCCATAAATCGTTTAGCCAACTCATTGGAAAGGTGGATGAATAACCTTCACCTCCAAACAACCATAAGTTGCCTGAGGCATCAGTCCATGTTGCGCAACCATGCCTACCGCCGGGATTGGCCGTGGAAGAAGGAATACCCATTGTGGGATAGGTGCCGGTAATGCTACTCGTGTTGCTGCCTCTAATCCAAGTAAAATTTTGTGCGTATGCACTAATGGAAGCAAGGAAAAAGATGGATTTGAAAATGAGTTTTTTCATGGTAATCTAAGGTACAAAAAAATACAATGGTGATGAATGGATTTAGAAAAGCTGAGCTGAATCATGAATTTTTTATCACTGTTGTCCGAAATAAATCCTGCCTTACAGCTGGGGCATTCAAACTGCAAGGGTTTCAGGTTGCTAAACTGCTAGTGGGTTTAGTTTAGAAAAGGTTTACAGTAAAACTGCAATTGAAATCGTTTAGCATTTTCAGCCGCTTCGCCAATAAAATTCTTACTTTCTTTTTTCTTGAAAACGGCAAATGTGCATTTGCACATTTCAGCGGGGTTGAGCGGTGGACAAAAATTCAAGGCAAGGCGATTCTCCATCCGCTCATGAGTTTTCAAGAAAACACTTTCTTTTTGATGCAAAAGAAACAATCCCAATAGAAATCTATCGGGATCAAGGCAACGTGATTCTGTACCCGCTATTCGATTTTTATAGAAAAATGTTTCTCTTACTTTTTTCTTAGTCAACGGCAAATGTGCATTGTCACATTTGAGCGAGCCTGAGCGTTGAGCAAAAAGACAAGGCAAGGCGATTTTCCTTCCGCTCTTGAATTTTCATAGAAAAAATTCTTTCTTTTCTTTTGCCTCTTAAGTAACTAATTTTTTAATACTTGATTAACAGTAATTTACAAAATCAAATTTTGTTTTAATTGAAATCAATTTTTCTCTTACTTTTTTCTT
>CANGGP010000078.1 GCA_947453445.1 Sphingobacteriaceae bacterium | reverse complement strand
GCATGTTCAACCGTTAAAACAATTTTACCACTGTGTGCAGGTGCCGGAAAACGAAAATTCATGCTGGATGCATCGTCATCGTCAACCTCCACTCTTTCCCTGCGATCGAGTTTTTTAATGAGAGATTGGGCAAAAGCAGCCTTACTGGCTTTGGCGCGGTATTTATCAATCAACATTTCGGTTTGATCAATAATTTTTTGTTGGTTTTTAGCAGCGTTTTCTTGTTGTTCTTTACGCTCTTTGCGTAACACCAAATACCGTGAGTAATTGGTACGGTAATCGTAAATTTTTTGGTTTGAAATTTCGATGGTACGATTGGTTACACTATCCAAAAATGTTTTATCGTGACTAATCAACATTACCGAACCGGCGAAGGTTTCCATAAATTCTTCCAACCACATAATGGCCTCAATATCCAAGTGATTGGTTGGCTCATCCAACAATAAAATATCGGGTTTTTGTAATAAGAGTTTTGCCAATTCAATGCGCATGCGCCAGCCACCGCTAAATTCAGAGGTTTGACGTTGAAAATCTTTGCGCTCAAAACCCAAACCCTTTAATATCTTTTCAATTTCTTCATGCACATTCGACGCACCTAATAAATCCAAACGGGTGTATACTTCTGTTTGTTCTTCAATCAAGGCCGAATATTCTTTGCTTTCGTAATCGGTGCGGGTTTCAAATTGGTGGTTGATTTCCAAAATTCGACTTTCCAATTTTTGAATCTCTTCAAAAGCTGTTTCTGTTTCTTCAAACACGGTGCGACCATGTTGGTGAATCATGTCCTGTGGCAAATAACCAATTTTGCAGGATTTAGGCATGGAGATTTCACCTTTGGTGGGCTTTTGATTACCTGATAAAATTTTAAGCAAGGTACTTTTTCCTGCACCGTTTTTTCCGGCCAAACCAATTCTATCTTTAGGATTGATTAAAAAAGAGATGTCGTCGAATAAATCGAATCCACCAAAACTGACCGTTACACCATTTACAGAAATCATTGCTAAAAAATTTAAGGCGACAAAGATAATGCATTTAAGGGAATGATTACATCAACCTATGGATTTTAGCAAATTCGCCATCAAGCAAGCCCTGCAAGCCATCAATAACAAGCGTATCGTTTTTATTGGGTTGAAAAGGAAGCTTTAGTGTTTACCTTCAAAGGCTTTCATTTTCTGAAAGAGTGCCTCTAGTTCTGCATTTTGCGGATAATTCTGCTTTTTCGTGATTTGACTCTTTACATTCAAAATGCGGGATTCTGTATCGGGATGGGTGCTCAAATATTTCATCACACCCGGCATCTTTTCACCCGCATTATTTAAAATATTCAAGAGCCTTAACATACCCTCTGCATCCATTTGATTGCGCTGCATAAAAAGCAAACCTTCGTCATCGGCTTCTGTTTCAAGTTCTCGCGAATATTGCAATTGTTCGAATTGTTGGGCTTGATAAAGAATTCCGGTACTGATGCCACTTACATCGCCAAGGATTGTGGCTATTAAAATACTAGTAACTGCGGTTCGCGAAATACTTTTAAGTGAATGTTGTTTTTTTACATGCGTTTGCTCATGCCCTATCAGCGCCACCCAAGCATCGAGCCGATCAATTTTTTGCAACATGGCAGAATACACAAAAATTTGTCCACCCGGCAAAGCAAAAGCATTTAAATCCTTTGATTCAATTATCTTCACTTTGATTGGATAAGCTGCGTCGAATTTAAGCTTGGCGATAATGGCATTGGCATAATATGTTGCCGAGTCGTTGCATTGATAATCCTTTGCAATTTTTTCAGCCAAAGCATTTCCCAATTCTATTTCTGTTTTAATGGGAATGAGCTGCACTGCCTTGTTCGCCAGATAAGGCAAAAAATAAAAATACGTGAGCAGTATAAATGCCGTAATGCTTATGACCAAAAACATAATTAACCGAATGGCAAATAAAGGGTGTCGTCCTTCGGGTTCTATCACCTCATCTTCTTGCCATTTTTTTTGAATCAATTTTGCGATTTCGCCGCTGCAAATAACATGCTGACTGCGGTGTTGCCCATTGATAATTTTTAATTGTGCACCATTGAATTCACAAGCTGCGAAACTTTTAATTTTCCAAATGTGTAAACTTTTATTTGGTTCAGGTAAATAAATTAGCAAGGCGCTTTTGTCAACCACCAAATCGCAAGCACTCTCTAAGTTGGTGGCTGAATCAAAAAATAGTCCCTTGTTCGTCATGCCTTCACGCGCTAATTTAAATCGTAACTCAATTCGGCATATTTATCCAATTCCATTAAAAAGGCGGTATCGATGGCGATTTTGTTCTTTTTTGAAAACAATTTGATGCTTTGACGACTTTCTTCGTCTTCCACATAAAACTCAAGTAAACTTTTGCCTTGGTATTGGTTAAACAGTTGATCTAATTTTAAAACCAATTGATCATTGATACTGTTTAATTTCACTTTTACTTTTATTTGGTTAAAAGCGCTTTTCTTCACCTCATCCAACAGTTCAATTTTACTCAACTTAATTTCCAAATTTCCCGGTTGGTTGTAGCGTTCTTGCACTCGGGCTTTCACAAACACGAATAAACCTTGCACCATGTATTTGTTGTATTCAATAAAATCCTTACCAAATAACATCAATTCAACAGAGCCGTGATAATCTTCAATAATTAATTTCCCAAAAGCATTCCCTGTTTTTGATGTGCGGTTTTCGAAGCCGGTGATGATGCCGCCAAAAATCACTTCTTTGTTTTTGAAAGGTTCTAATCCTGCCTTTAACTGCGCACAAGTAGCATTGCAACGGTGCTCCATCACCAAACGATAAGGGTCTAAAGGATGGCCGCTGATAAAAAATCCAACCACTTCTTTTTCACGACTCAATTGTTCTAAATCAGTCCATGGTTCAACTGTCGGCAAGCTCGGTTCCGTTACCACTATTTCTTCATCACCACTAAACAAACTGGCTTGTGTTGAATCGTTGCCTAAATTTTTTTGATTGCCGTACTTAATGATGCGATCAGTTAATGTTTGGCCTTCTTGATCAAGACTAAAAAACATGGCGCGGTGAACATTTTTAAAACTATCAAAAGCGCCTGAAAGCGCCAGGTTTTCAATTGATTTTTTATTGATGGCTTTTGTATCTAAACGTGCAGCCAAATCAAACAATGATTGAAAAGCGCCGTTGGCATTGCGTTCGGCCACAATGGCTGTGACCACATTTTCGCCAACACCCTTAATACTGGCCATGCCAAAGCGTATGGTTTTACCGTCGGGCATCACACTAAATTTACCAAAACCTTCATTTACATCAGGCCCAAGTACTTTTATGCCCATGCGTTTACATTCTTCCATGAAGAAAGTAATTTTATCAATATTGCCGCTGTGATTCAAAACAGAAGCCATGAATTCACCCGGATAATGTGCTTTTAAAAACGCTGTTTGTGCCGCCAAATAAGCATAACAAGTACTGTGTGATTTATTAAAAGCATAACTGGCAAATGCTTCCCAATCTTTCCAAACTTTTTCAGCAACAACAGGATCATGACCGTTGGTTTTACAACCATCGATGTATTTGCTCTTCATTTTGTCGAGTACATCCTTTTGTTTTTTACCCATTGCTTTACGCAAAGTATCGGCATCACCCTTGGTAAAATTGGCCAGCTTTTGACTCAAACGCATTACCTGTTCTTGATAAACAGTAATACCGTATGTTTCTTTCAAAAACTCATCCATGCCTTCCAAATCGTAGGTTATGGCTTCGCGGCCATGCTTACGTGCAATGTAATTGGGGATGTAGGCAATTGGTCCCGGACGGTACAAGGCATTCATCGCAATTAAGTCGGTAAAATTATCAGGCTTTAAATCCTTCAAATGTTTTTGCATACCCGGACTTTCAAATTGGAAGATGCCGTTTGTTTCACCGCGTTGAAATAATTCCAACATCAAAGGATCGTTTAAGTCGATGGCATCAATATCCAAATCGATGCCTCTGCTTTCTTTGATAAACTGGATGGCATCCTTAATGATGGTTAACGTTCTTAAACCAAGAAAGTCCATTTTCAATAAGCCAGCGCTTTCGGCCACCGAGTTGTCGAATTGGGTAAGTAACATGGTACTGTCTTTTGCCTTTGTTACAGGCACAAACTTGGTCAATTCATCGGGCGTAATAATCACCCCACAAGCATGCACACCGGTGTTACGCACGCAGCCCTCGAGTTCATAAGCCTGCTTTAAAACCTGCGCTTCCATGGTATCGCCTTCAGCCAATTTGCGGAAGTTATGCGATTGTTCAACCACTTCTCGGCGGTCTTTTATCTTATCTAAATATTTTTCGTCGATGCCATTTGGTTTGAGTAAAGATTTTAATTCTGCTTCTAAACTATCAGGAAAAGACTTGGCCAATTTATCGGCATCAGGTAATGGCAGATTCAAAACACGTGCGGCATCGCGAATGGCACTTTTTCCGCCCATGGTGCCGTATGTGATAATTTGCGCTACTTGGTTGTGACCGTATTTATTGATTACATAATCAATTACCCTGTCGCGACCTTCGTCATCAAAATCAATATCTATATCGGGCATGCTAATACGATCGGGATTTAAAAAACGCTCAAAGAGTAAATCGTACTTTATTGGATCTACATTGGTAATACCCAAACAATACGCCACCACACTGCCGGCGGCGCTACCACGGCCCGGACCAACACTCACGCCCATTTCGCGGGCTTTGGTTGTAAAATCAGATACAATTAAAAAGTAGCCGGGAAAACCCATGCGTTCCATCACACTCAACTCAAAATCGATTCGTTCTTGCACTTCAGTTTTAATATCCGGGTATTTTTTCTTGGCACCTTCGTAAGTTAAATGCCTTAAATAATTATTCTCTCCGCGGTTGCCTTTGCCTTCATCGTTTGGATCTAAATCCCTTTCATCTTTGAAGTCATCGGGAATTTGAAATTTTGGTAATAATACATCTCTGCCCAATTTATAGGCTTCAATTTTCGATACAATTTCGGCAGTGCAATCAATGGCCTCAGGCAAATCCTTAAACAACTCTTCCATGAGTGCCGGTGATTTAAAATAAAACTCGCTGTTCGGCATCCCGTTTCTAAAGCCACGGCCTTTGCCAATTGGCGTTTGTTTGAGTTCTCCGTCTTTCACACACAACAATACATCCAATGAATCAGAAGAATTTTTATCGATGTAATAATTGTTGTTGGCTGCAAAATATTTCACACCATGTTTTTTGGCAAATTTCAATAACACCGCGTTCACATGGTCTTCTTCAGGCAATTGGTGTCGGTTTAGTTCGATGTAAAAATTATCACCAAAATTTTCTTTGTACCATAAAAAAGCTTCTTCTGCCTGTTCTTCACCCACATTTAAAATTAAGGAAGGCACTTCACCCGACAATGAGCCTGTGGTAACGATGATGTCGTTTTTATATTGCAACAATAAATTTTTATCGATGCGTGGCACATAATAAAATCCGTCGGTAAAACCTTTTGAACTTAATCGGGATAGATTCTCATAACCCTTTTTGTTAATGGCCAAGCAAGGGATGGTGTAGCCATTGTCTTGTTTCGATTTATCGAGATGATCTTTGGTAACGTATAATTCACAACCAATGATGCATTTAATTTCTTGTTGTTTTTCGCCGGCTTTTTCGCCTTTATCAATGGCCTCATTGTGTGCTTTAACGCCCTTGTTGTGTTTATCGATGGTTTGCCAAAAGATAAAAGCGGCATACATATTACCATGGTCGGTTAAGGCCAAGGCATTCATTTTAAATTGTGCGGTACGCTTAATTAAATCACCGATGTTACTTACCGATTGCAAAACAGAATACTGCGAGTGATTATGCAAATGCACGAACTTACTTTCAATAATGGCTTTTGAAAGTGTTTTCTCATCGATGTTTGATTTGGGTACTTCTGCCGACTTAGATCCTTTGGCTCCCGCCGATTTAAGTTGTTTTTCATGGGCCAAGAGGGCGCTCAAATCAACATCTTGAAATTGTATTTGGCTGGCATCAGAAGCAGGAATTTCTTTGACTGAAATTATTTTTCGTTTGATTAATTCGAAAAAAACTTTTGCCGTTGCTTGCACGTCGAAGGCGGCGTTATGCGCTTCTTCGAAAGAGTGGTTAAATAATTTAACATACAATTCACCCAAGGCCGGCCATTTAAACTTTCCGCCTTTACCGCCCGGAATCGCACAAAATGCTGTGGTTTCATCGCTTTTGGTATCAATGCTTGTTTTGTTACTTAAAACATTGTTTAAACCGCAACGCAACAATTCAGCGCCGATAATATTGTTATCAAACTCAATGTTATGACCGCACAAATACACACAATTTTGTACTTGTTCAATAAAAAGTTCAAGTACCTCTTTTAAAGGCTTTCCTTCGGCCAATGCCCTTTCATTGCTAATGCCGTGAATTTGCACAGCATTAAAGGGTATTGAATAACCATCGGGTTTCACAATAATGGAAGCATGGTTCAACAAATGCCCGTTTTGATCGTGCAGTTGCCATGCTATTTGCACCATTCGTGGCCAATTGTCAAAATCGGTTAATGGCGCGTTATAATTACGGGGTAAACCTGTGGTTTCGGTATCAAATATAAGAAACATGATGTGGCTGCTAATAATTTATGCTTTTGTCGAACAATATACCTTGGGCATAAAATTCTCTAAAAGGACAATAAAAATACATATTCAAGGGCTTCAGAACGGCATGTGTTGAAAAGTATAATTGAGGGCCATTTTTTACAAAAACGGGGAATTTTGGCATAAATTTCTTCATTCCGATGAAACTATTATCTTTGCAAGTCTTAAAAAAAAGTATTTCAAAAATGAGCAACAAAGAAAACAAACTTCCTAAGTCGGAGACTGCACCAGTAAAGGAAAGAACAAGTGTGTTAGAAAAAATTAGAAGAAGAACCGGCCTTTTGGTTGGTATTGTTGGCCTTGCCTTGGTCATTTTTATTCTTGAAAGTTTATTGGGTTCGGGCCGTACCTTGTTTGGCGGGCAAGACTTATCAACTGTGGGTAAAATTAACGGGCAAAAAGTTGACCGCAACGAATTTGTTGCCAAGTTTGAAAGTAGTTTGAACAATTACCGTCAACGCAACAATGGCGCTGAAGTAGACGATAATGTTCGCGGACAAGTATTATCTAGTGTTTGGCAACAATACGTGGTTCAGTTTGCAGTTATGCCTCAGTTTGAAAAAGCAGGCATCATTGTTGGCGAAGAAGAAGTATACGAACATGTGGTTGTTAGTCCTGAACAAAGCATTATTCAGCAATTAACTGATCCGAATACAGGACGTGTAAACGAACAATTTTCGAATCCTGATGGCAGTTTAAACTTAATGAAGTGGAAACAAGCTGTTCAAAACGTTACCGGTGAATCAGAATTGGCTGTGAAACAAATGGAAGACAATGTAAAGAATGCCAGATTCTTCGAAAAATTTAGAGTGCTTATTAATAAAGGTGTTTATGTTACCAAAGCAGAAGCGCAAGATTTTTACGCAAACCAAAACAATGTTTTAAATGTATCTTACATAAGTAAATCATATGATTTAATTAAGGATGCTGACATTAAAGTAACCGATGAAGAAATTCAAAAGTATTACAGCAATAACACATACATGTTTACTGCTTCCGAAGACACTAGAAAAATTGAATACGTTAGTTTTAATGTAGTGCCTAGCCCTGAAGACATTAGCGCCATTGAAAAAGATGCGCAAAAAATTGCCGGCGATATGAAAACCTCAACATTCAGAGAAGATAGCAATATCATGATGAATGAAAGTGAAAACGGATTAATTAATGTTCAAAACCTAACACGTAAAACAATGACCGTGCGCGATTCGAGCATTTATACTGCTGCTGCAGGAGCCGTTTTTGGTCCTTATAACGAAGGTGCTTATTTTAAAATTTATAAATTGGAAGCCATTAACCAAATGGCCGACAGCGCAAGAGTAAGACATATCTTAATTGGTTTAAGCGACCCGCAAAGCAACCAACCTAAACGTAGTAAAGAGCAAGCAAAAAGAGAAGCCGATAGTTTAGTGGTATTACTCAAAGCCAAAAAAGCCAATTTCGATAGCTTGGTTGTTTCAATCAGCGACGATGCAGGTAGCAAAGGTAAAGGTGGTGATTACGGTTGGTTTGACGAGAACAAAGGTTTTGTTGAACCATTTACCAATGCCGGTTTATTAGGCACAAAAGGCAATTTATCAGTTGTTGAAACGCAATTTGGTTACCATATCATTGAAGTATTAGACGTGAGTAAAGGCCGTCACAAGAGTTACAAAGTGGCGCAAGTTTTAAAACCAATTACCGCCAGCGACGAAACCAATCAAAAATTATTTAACCAAGCCAGTCAATTTGCAGGCGAAAACAATACCGGCGAATTATTTGATAAGGCTGTTGAAGCACAAAAATTAACCAAACGTTTGGCTGAAGATATTAAAGCAAACGACCGTCAAATGAATGGTATCGCTGCCGGCGCTAAAGAAATTGTTAGATGGGCATTTGAAGCCAAAAAAGGTGATGTTGGTATTTTCTCTTTAACTGATAAACACATTGTTGCCAAATTAAGCGGCATCAGAAATAAAGGTGTTTTACCACTTGAAGAAGTAAAAGACCAAGTTGCTGTTAAGGTGAAGAAAGAATTAAAAGCGAATATGATTATTCAAGAATTTACCAGCAAAGCAGGATCTTCGAAAGACATCAACGAAATGTCTTCTAAACTTGGTTTAGAACTTAAAAAGGCCCCAGCATTGGTAGCTTCTTCACAAATGATTGAAGGCTTAGGCCGTGATGAAATTTTTGTGGGCACTGCCATCGGTACCAAAATGGGTGCTATTTCTAAGCCAATTGCCGGCGAAAATGGTGTGTTTGTTTTAATGGTAAATAACTTGCAAAAAGCACCTTCACCAGCCTCTTATGATGACATTAAAAAACAAGTACAAGAACAACTAACCGGACGTAGCGATTATGGTTCGTTCAACGCCATTAAGGAGTTAGCTGATATCGAAGACCGCACTTCAAAAATTGATTAATCAAAAAAAGGTATTCAAATTTGAATACCTTTTTTTTTAATGTTTTGTATTGATTAACCCGAGGTTTTGTTTTTAAAACAAATTTAATATCCCATGAAAATTCAAGAAATCATTCAGGAAATTGAAGCCTTTGCTCCACTCTCTTACCAGGAGTCGTATGATAATGTTGGTCTTTTGGTAGGCGATGCGGCCTTGAATTGTAGCGGGGTTTTGTTTAGTTTAGATTGCACCGAAGCTGTTATTGACGAGGCCATCGAAAAAAAATGTAATTTAATTGTTTCACATCATCCGGTAATATTTTCAGGACTTAAAAAAATAAACGGAAAGAATTTTGTAGAGCGCACTGTGTTAAAAGCCATCAAAAATGATGTGGCTCTATACGCTTGTCACACCAATATTGATAATGTTATTGAAGGGGTAAATGCCAAGATTGCTGAAAAATTAAATCTCGAAAAAATAAACGTTTTAAACGGCAAATCAGGCACACTTAAAAAGCTGGTTACATATGTGCCAAGCACACACCACCAAACGCTTTTAAACGCTTTATTTGAAGCCGGAGCCGGTCATATTGGCAAATACAGTCAATGTAGTTTTAATCTTGAAGGAAAAGGAACATTTAAGGGGGGCAACAACAGTAATCCTTTTATTGGAAAAGCCAATACATTAAGTATTGAACCTGAAATTCGGATTGAAACCATTTTTTCGGCTTACCAGCAATCATCCATACTGGCAACTTTAATGGCCAACCACCCATATGAAGAGGTAGCTTATGATATATATGGTTTAGAAAATAAACATGCGCGAATTGGCAGTGGCGCCATTGCCGAATTAAAAGAAGCATGCTCTGAAATTGAATTTTTGGAACAATTAAAGGGCAAATTTGGGATAAAAACCCTAAAACACAGTCCTTTTTTAGGCAAAAAACTCAAAAAAGTGGCCATTTGTGGTGGAAGCGGTAAATTTTTGATGCATGATGCCATCAAGGCGGGCGCCGATGTTTTTATCACCGGCGACTTAAAATACCACGACTATTTTGAGGCTGACGGAAAGATACTTTTGGTGGATATGGGCCATTATGAATCGGAACAATTTACCCCTGAAATTTTTTATAGCATTATAACAAATAAATTTGCTACATTTGCAGTCCATTTATCAAAAGTAAATACAAATCCGGTAAACTATTTTTAAACACATGAGCGCTAAGATTAAAGAAAAAATAGATGCGTCTATTGAAGGTAAATTAAAAAACCTTTATAATTTGCAACTAATTGACAGTAAGATTGACCGTTTGCGTACCGTTAGAGGTGAATTGCCTCTTGAGGTAAGCGACTTAGAAGATACCGTTGCAGGTTTGGAAACACGTCTTGCCAATGTTACCGAAGAAGTGGCAGAACTTGAAAATCAAGTGAACGAAAAGAAACAATCGATTAAAGATTTTCAAGCCAACATTAAAAAATACGAAGCCCAACAAGGTAAGGTTCGTAACAACCGTGAATACGATGCCATCACCAAAGAAATTGAATTTCAAAATTTAGAAATTCAATTGGCTGAAAAACGTTTGAAAGAAGCAAAAATCGCTATCACCTTAAAAGGTGAATTGCTTGAAAAAAGCAAAGCAGAATTTGAAGAAAGAGGAAAAGATTTGGCTGCTAAAAAAGGTGAGTTAGAAGAAATTATTGCTGAAACTGAAAAGGAAGAACAAGAATTGATGGCAGAAAGTGCAAAAGCAAGCACTGAAATTGAAGACCGTCTTTTAAATGCATACAAACGCATCAGAGAAAATTCAAGAAACGGATTAGCCGTTGTTGCTGTTGAGCGTGATGCTTGTGGTGGTTGTTATAACAAAATTCCACCGCAACGTCAGTTAGACATTCGTTTAAACAAAAAGATTATTGTTTGCGAACATTGTGGTCGTGTATTGGTTGACGGGATGTTAATTCCAGATACCGGTGTAACAGCCTAAAAAAAAATTCAATTTTTTTTGTCAAATTAATTTTATTCAATTACATTTGCACACCAAAAAAATTGGGAGCTTAGCTCAGCTGGTTCAGAGCACCTGCCTTACAAGCAGGGGGTCACTGGTTCGAACCCAGTAGTTCCCACAACAAAGACAAGGGTTTCAAACGATGTAAGTTTGAAACCCTTTTTTATTTGCACAGAATTTGCATTATTTGGGCACTAAAATAGAGGATCAATCTCAAAAGTTGGGTATTTTTGTTTAGTAGCTTAACCCAGATTTAGCCCAAGAATTAATACAATGTTTTATTTTTTCTCTAAATTCACTATCCTTATGAAAAAAACCGCATTAATTGCTTTTATCTTCTACAGTATATTTTATAATGCTCAGAGTATTACTGATTATCAAAATAAAGAAAGTCCCAAAGTAATGAAGGAAGGGCAAGATACCATGTCACAAATAAAAAAGTACTCTTTTAAAGAAAGTAAAGAGGTTCTTTTGTTAGCAGAGTATATGCCAGAGCCGTCTGGAGGGATGAGTGCATTATATTCATATATTAAATCTAACATTAAATATCCAGTTGAGGTTACAGAACAAGGAATTTCTGGAAAATCATTTATTTCAATAACTGTTGAAACAGATGGTTCTTTAAGTGATATTTACGTTGCTAGAAGTTTAGCTGGTTGTATACCTTGTGACGAAGAATCTATAAGACTAATAAAAACATTTCCAGCTGGATGGGTTGCAGGAAAACAAAATGGTGAATATGTAAGAGTAAAATATGTAATACCAATTACTTTCACTCGTGGTTAAGTTCTTGTAACGGCTACGAAACCATATGTGGCAAAATCAAAAACCCCAGTAACATGTTTTTTTTGTTTATATACTTCCAGAATTTTGCCTTTTTTACTCTTGTTTTTTCACTTTTTTGTTACTCCATTGTTACTTTATAAAAATTAATTCAAAATCTCCAAGAATCACATTTATATTTTTTTGAAATCAGATTTAAAGCTTCAGGAGCATAAAAAACAAGCAGAATTTAGAAAATCATCAAGAAATTATGTTAAGTATTGCTTCTTTAAGAGTAATCTTTAACTTAGAGTTTCTTAAACTCACATGACTGTTCTAATTTGAAGGAATTAAAATTAAGAAAATGAAAAAAACAATCGAATACATCTCTGATGAAACAAGTTTTTTTGCTAGGAAGAGCAATTAATGCTTGCACTGACCAAATTCCTAAGAAATTTCCCGGGTAAATTTTCTCTGTTGAAAAAACAGGATTCAATATTTGGAAAAAAGCCGACCAATTACTCACAAAAAAAGCATCTAGCAAGTGAATTACACCTGATTTAGTGGTTTCAAAAGTTGTAAATTGGTTACCAATTATGAAAATAATTCCGTTTAAAATAAAAGCGAATAATAGGATTAATAACACAGGCCCTTGCCAATATGTTCCGTGCTTACTGATTGAATTTACAATTAGAATGATTCTGTCACCGAATGAACTTTCCTTGTTTTTTATTTCTTCGCGATAAGCTTCATACTCGTAACTCTTAAAAATTAAAGATTGAATGGTGTCACTTTGCTTTTCTTGAGATAATTTCAATTGCTTAAACAAGGACCTCTTTGCCTTACTCTCTGTGAGTCTGGTGGATGCTTTTATATGTAATTGTTGAGGTAAGAACCAAACGACATTTGTTGTAATAATTTCTGTTATAGTGGCATTATCGAATATTATCTCATTAAATGATTTGAAATCAAAATTAGAGAAAAGGGCTTTACCAAGATTAGAGTTTGAAATCACTGCTGTCCGATTAAAATTTGAAATTTAAAATCAACACTGATTTAATGGGTGTTTCAGGTTAAATTTTTGCTAATATGAAGATTTAAGCCCCTAACTGGTATTAAAGAGACTTGGTTGAAAATCAACTTTGGATTTTCTGATT
>CANGGP010000077.1 GCA_947453445.1 Sphingobacteriaceae bacterium | reverse complement strand
CGTTGTTGGTGCCATAGGTAACATCGCAATTGTAGGCGGCGCGTCGCTCGTCGGTGTGTGGTTCGTGTTTATCAATACAATCAACACTTAAACCGTGAAACTGAAACAAAGGTGCGTTCCATTCGCTATCACGTTTGGCCAAATAATTATTTACGGTTACCACGTGAACACCTCTGCCTGCAAGGGCATTTAAAAAAATAGGTAAAGTAGACACCAAGGTTTTACCTTCCCCTGTTGCCATTTCCGAAATTTTACCGTCATGTAATACCATCCCACCAATCAACTGCACGTCGTAATGCACCATGTCCCACACAATTTCGCTACCTGCTGCCATCCAGCGGTTGTGGTAAATGGCTTTATCGCCTTTTAGTTCAACGTTTTTATGTGTTTTTGATAAAACTTGGTCGTAGGCATTGGCCATTACTTCCAGCGTGGTATTGTCTTTAAAGCGACGGGCGGTTTCTTTTAAAATGGCGAAAGCTTCGGGCAAAGCAAGTGCCAAGGCCTTTTCGATTTCGGTGGTGATTTCTTTTTCGAGATCTTCAATTTCTTTGTATAAATCTTCCTTTTGATTAACATCCATGTCGGCATCGTTGTTGATGCGTGCGTTGATGTCCTTAATTTTTTGATCCTGATCTTTAACGGCCTCCTTAATCTTGCTTTTTAGCGCATGCGATTTTTGGCGGAGTTCATCATTGGAAACATTTTTTAGAGATGCGTATATGGCATTTATTTCTTCTACTTTAGATTCGAGGTTTTTAATATCCTTTTCACTTTTAGTACCAAACAACTTTTTTAGGAAATCAAACATAGGTGTTAAAAAATTTTAGCCAATAAAGGTAACAATTAATCCCCATCGGCTTTGATTTAATTTTGAAATGTTAACACTTAAAATCGCATGCTGAATGGCTTTTTAATTGAAAATGCAGCCAAGCATTGTTAGCGCCTGCATTTGCCCGCTTGGCAGATAAAACTTGTATAAATTGCAGGAAACCACATTTTTAGCCCAAAATTGTGTAATATGGGTTAAAATGATATATTTGCAACCTTAAATTAAAAAAAATTACGTCACAAATTATTGATTATGCAAAACAAAGGTGCTATTAAAATATTTGCCAGTTTACTTGCTTTGGCATGTATTTTTTATTTATCGTTCACGTGGGTTACTCGCGGAGTTGAAGGAGATGCTTTAGAATACGCTGAGAACATGGCCAATTCGGCCAAAATTAAAATGGCAGCCAAAGACTTTGCGAAAGGCAATGCTTCAAAGGAATTGAGTTTTGTTGATTCAATTAAAACGCGCATCGTTGACCGTTATTTGGATTCAATGAAAAAGGTTACCGTGTATGATATTTTGATCGCAGAATATTCGTACGACGAGTGTAAGAAAAACGAAATCAACCTTGGTTTGGATTTACGTGGCGGCATGAACGTTACTTTAGAAGTATCGGTAATCGACATTGTAAAAAACCTCAGCAACAACAACAGTGATCCTGCATTTAACATTGCTTTGAATGAAACACAAAAGAATTTAGGTGTTTTAAACAACGATGACTTTATCACTTTGTTTGAAAAAACTTATAAGAAAAATAACCCAAACGGACGTTTGGCGCCAATTTTTCAATCGATTGAAAATAAGAGCAAAATTTCTTACAATTCTACTAATGAAGAAGTAATTGCATTTATTAAGTTACGTGTTAACGAAGCCATTGGTAATGCCGAAAAAACATTCCGTTCACGTATCGACCGTTTTGGTGTAACACAACCTAACATTCAAAAGTTAGAAGCGACCGGCCGTATTTTGGTTGAATTACCGGGTGTAAAAGACAAAGCACGTGTGCGTGAATTGTTACAAGGTACTGCCAACTTAGAATTTTGGGAAACTTACGAAAACGGAGAAATTGCCAAGTTAATGGACAAAGCCAACGCAGTTGTTGCGGCCCATTTACAAGGTTTAGATAAAAAAGATACAAGCGTTATTGCCAAAGATTCATTGACCATTAATACCACTGTGCCTACCAACGAAAGCGCCAAACAAACTTTGGCTGTTGCTAAAAAAGATTCACTTGTTAAGAAAGATACACTTGCTGCTAAAACAGGATCGGTAAATGCACAAGATACCGCCATTAAAGGATTCATGAAGCGTGTGCCTTTGTATTCGTTTTTCCAAAACGCTTTCCCATTGGTGCCTTTAAAAGGCCGTGTGTCGGTTGATGAAAAAGGAAATCCAAAACAATACGCCGAAGGTGCTTCAATAGGTATTGCAACTTCTAAAGCTGATACAGCCAAAGTAAATGCTTACTTAAAAATAGCCATGGCTAAGAATGTATTCCCATCGAAATTAAAATTCATGTGGAGTGCTAAAGAAATTGAACAAAAAGATGAAAGCGGTAAAGTGGTTGGCGGTTACTTTGAATTGTTCGCTATTAAAGGCGATAACAAAGGTAAAGCAGCTTTAAGCGGCGATATTATTACTGATGCCCGTAAAGATTACGACCAACGTCAAGGTGGTGTACCTTTAATTAGCATGAGCATGAATTCAGAAGCAGCTCAAAAATGGGCTACCATTACACGTGCCAACAAAGGTAAATGTGTGGCTGTGGTAATGGATAACATGGTGTATTCAGCGCCGCGTGTGAATTCAGAAATTAGCGGCGGTCAATCACAAATTACAGGAAACTTTACCGATACAGAAGCAGATGCTTTGTCAGCGATTTTAAGTGCCGGTAAATTACCTGCCCCTGCGCACATTGTTGAAGAAAGTATTGTTGGTCCTTCATTGGGTCAAGAAGCCATCGACTCAGGTTTAATGAGTTTTGTGATTGCCTTGTTGGTGATTTTAGTTTTCATGTTCTTATATTATAACCGTTCGGGTTTGGTAGCCAATGTGGCTTTGATTGCAAACATGTTTTTTATCATGGGTATCCTCACCTCTCTGGGTGCGGTGTTAACTTTACCCGGTATTGCCGGTATCGTTTTAACCATTGGTTTAGCGGTGGATGCAAACATCCTTATTTTTGAACGTGTACGTGAAGAATTGGCTACAGGTAAATCAACGGCCATGGCCATTAAGGAAGGTTTCCGCCATGCGATGTCGTCGATTATTGACTCGAACGTTACTTTGGCCATTTTATCAGTGATCCTTTACGCATTCGGTTCAGGTCCGGTTCAAGGTTTCGCAACAACATTGTTTATTGGTATTTGTACCTCTTTATTCTCAGCGATCTTAATTACACGTGTAATTTTTGAATGGATGTTGGAGCGTAAAATGGAAATTCCATTTGACAACAACGCTACACGCAATGCCTTTAAACACATTAACATCGACTTCGTAGGTAAACGTAAAATCTACTACACCATCTCTACTTTAATTATTGTATTGGGTGTTGTGTTCTACTTTAAAAACGGTGGTTTAAACTTGGGTGTAGACTTTAAAGGAGGCCGTACTTACCAAGTGCGTTTTGAAAGAGACATGAATACCGAAGACATTAAAAAAGCTTTGGCACCTGTGTTTGAAGGCGCTGCTTTGGATGTGAAAACTATCGGTTCAGCCAACCAAGCTAAAATTACAACAACATACAGAGTAACGGATAACAATCCAAACTCAGATAAAGAAGTGGAAGAACAATTAAACAAAGGTTTATCGACTTTAAATACCACTTACGATATTGTACAACAACAAAAAGTAGGACCAACCATTGCAACCGATATTGTTTACGGTGCATACGGTGCCATCTTGTTCTCGTGTTTAATGATGTTTGTATACATCGTTGTGCGTTTCCGTAAATGGCAATATGGTTTAGGATCGGTTGTGGCTTTGTTCCATGACGTGTTGGTGGTATTATCGTGCTACACCATTTGTGATGGTTTATTACCATTGGAAATTGGTCAGGATTTTATCGCGGCCATTCTAACGGTTATGGGTTACACGATGACTGAAACGGTGGTTGTGTTCGACAGGATCCGTGAACGTTTGCGCGACAGCGGTAAAGCTGATGCTGTAGGCGAAGAAAGAAATACTTTAATCAACTACGCTTTGAACAGTACTTTGAGTCGTACCATCTTAACTTCATTAACTGTATTCTTCGTGTTATTGGTAATCTTCATTTTTGGTGGAGAAAGTATCCGCGGATTCATTTTCGCCTTGTTAATCGGTCGTATTATCGGTACTTATTCATCGTTGTGTATCTCTACGCCAATTGTAGTAGACTTCGACAAACGCAAATAAGCCAATCCATTTTTAAGAAAAGCCTCACTGATACAGTGGGGCTTTTTTTTTATCTTTAGTGCATGAAAAATGCATGGTTAGGATATGTAGGCTCGGCTTTAATTTTAGCGGCAGGAATATTGATGTTGATTGCCAAACGCTATTTGGCGGGTGTATTGTTTATTGTGGCAGCCATTGGCGGTGCGGTATTAAAATACAAAATGAATCAAAAAAGTAATCACCCATAGTCAAAACAAAAAATATGATTTGGCAAAAGAAATTCGTGTATGGTTTTGTGGCCTTGTTGCTCGCTTGCAACTTTGCATTCGCTCAAAAACAAAGCAATACCAAAACAAAGGTGTTTGATAAAATCATTTTTCATACCGGTGCTTGTTACGGCTTTTGTCCCACATATCATTTGGAAATAAATTCAGCAGGTAAAATGAAATTGCACGCTGAAACCGTTTACAAAGAAAAAACCACACAGGATCAGAGCAATTTGGATACAAAAAAAATAGGCTATTTTTTAGGTGCCTTGGACACGAAAAAAATAAAAGCCCTGGAAAATGCTTTTCTGAAGATGGGTGCCGATACCATTGTGTTTAATGGCCCTAACTGTTGCGATGCCCCCTTCGTGAGTTTAATATTGTATTATGGCGGAAAGAAAAAATCTTTCAGCGCAATGTTTCCACCGGAGCAAGCCAATTTGTTGATTAATTTATTGAATCAGATTTACCGCGAAACTAAATGGCAGCGAAGCAAAGAGAAATTTGATATTGAAGCACCGGAAGGGATGAGGTAAGGGAATGTTGAATGTTGAATGGGAGGAGAGGATAATTAATAATTAAAAATTAATAATTAAAAATGAGGGCAGAGAGACAAGACAGCAAGATGCAAGACAGTGTCTGGTGGCTGAGCTTGTCGAGCAGCCCGGTGGCTGAGCTTGTCGAAGCCAACCGCTAGATGAGACTGAAGAGACGGAAGGGACTTAAGGGACAGAAGAGACTGAAGGGATAGGTGAGACAAGATGCAAGACAGCAGGAAATAAGACAGCGATACTATCACGTTGAGCAAAGAGAAACGCCCTTAGTGACCTTTATTTAAAAACAAATCAAACTTAGTGACCTGAGTGCCTCAGTGGTGAAAAGGAGACAAGAGACAAGACGGGTGAGAATTTTAAATGTTGAATTTTAAATGTTGAATGGGCGGAATTGGTAATTAAAAATTAGCACGGGTTCAACATAACAAATAAATCACTGTGTTATTTAAAATAGTTGGAATTGAGATGATTTTAGAATCCTGAATACCAACTCGTAACCCGTAACCCGAAATAATCAACCCCTAAGCCGAAATAATTAATCTCTCTCGTCGTTGATTTGGTCGGATTTGAAACCTTTTAAGTCAAATACAAACATCGCATCGGCCATCTCGCTGTTGGGCTTCATGGTTTTTACATCATAAATTTGTGTGCCCCCATCTTTCATCAACATCTTTAAACACACAATTTGTTTTTTCGCTTTATCAACGTACAAACGCACGGTGTGGAATTTCTTTTTCTCAGGCTTAACACTTGGGTATAATTCAATCACGCTGCAAAGCACGGCCCCTACTTTTTCTTCTTTATCGAATTTGTATTTATACCCGGTTTCGTACATGGTGAAAATTTTGGCCGGATTTTGGTCATCACTTTCCGGATCAAAATTCTTGATGGTCACTTCTTTGGCGTCTTTGTTATAGTTCCACAAGGTTTTGCCGTCGCACACAATGGAGGTACCCGGAATATCCAATTTAAATTTTTGCACCTTCACTTGAATTTTCCAGTTTTGAGGCTTCTCAACCGGTTTTTTATCCTTGCCCAACACGGTAAACATCACATCGGCTAAAATGGTTTTATAAGCTTTGGTGGTTTTGCTTAAATCATCTAATATGGCTTTGGCTTTAGGATCTTGTTCTTGGGCCTGTGCAACTAAAACAAAACAAGCGGCCAGTACGCTGAGTAATTTTTTCATAGTTTTTATGTATCAAATCTGATACCGTTTTTAACAGTTCAAAGATAACAAAGGTTTGATAATTATTGATTTTTGATTTTTTGTATGATTTCGTCGAGGTGGTTTAAGTCCTTCACCAATACTTCGCGGGCCTTAGAGCCTTCGAAGCCGCCAATGATGCCGGCTGCTTCAAGTTGATCAACAATACGACCTGCTCGGTTATAACCCAATTTTAACTTTCTTTGTAAAAAGGAAGCGCTGCCTTGTTGAAATTGCACCACCAATTTTGCGGCATCATCAAACATTTTATCACGTTCACTTAAATCCACATCACCTTTTCCATCGTCGCCTTCTTCACCCACATACTCAGGCAATAAGAAAGCACTTGGATAAGCGCGTTGGTTGCCGATGAACTCAGTTATCTTCTCCACTTCGGGTGTATCTACAAATGCACATTGAATGCGAATTAAATCATTGCCCGTGCTTAACAACATATCACCACGACCAATGAGCTGCTCGGCCCCGCCACTATCGAGAATGGTACGGCTATCAATTTTACTGGTTACCCTAAATGCAATACGGGCCGGGAAGTTGGCTTTGATTGTACCTGTGATGATGTTTACTGAAGGCCTTTGTGTGGCAATGATCAAGTGAATACCAATGGCCCTTGCCAACTGCGCCAAACGGGCAATTGGGGTTTCTACTTCTTTACCGGCCGTCATGATTAAATCGGCAAACTCATCCACCACCAAAACAATGTATGGTAAATATTTATGTCCGTCGTTTGGATTTAATTTGCGGTTGATGAATTTGGTATTGTACTCCTTGATGTTTCGCACCTGTGCATCTTGCAACAAGGCATAACGGTTATCCATTTCAATACACATTGAATTGAGTGTGTGTATTACTTTGGTGTTATCAGTAATGATCGCGTCTTCCGAATTTGGCAGCTTGGCCAAAAAGTGACGTTCAATTTTATTAAATAAAGTGAGCTCTACTTTTTTAGGATCGACCAAAACAAATTTTACTTGGGCCGGGTGTTTTTTGTATAAGAGCGAAACCAACACTGCATTTAATCCCACCGATTTACCTTGACCTGTAGCGCCGGCCATGAGTAAGTGCGGCATTTTAGCGAGATCAGCAATAAAAATTTCGTTGCTAATGGTTTTACCCAAAGCAATAGGCAATTCGAATTGTGAGTTATTAAATTTTTCGGATGCCAGAATATTTTTCATTGGCACCATTTCAGGATTTTGATTGGGCACTTCGATACCGATGGTGCCTTTGCCCGGAATTGGAGCAATGATGCGGATACCGAGGGCTGCCAAACTCAAGGCAATATCATCTTCTAAGTTTTTTATTTTGCTGATGCGCACACCGGCTGCGGGAACAATTTCGTAAAGGGTAACGGTAGGCCCAACAGTGGCCATGATTTTATCGATTTCGATGCCGTAATTTTTGAGGGTGCTGAGGATACGGTTTTTGTTGGCGATTAATTCATCCTGGTTTACCTTGCTTTGAATATTGCCGTAATCGTTGAGTAAATCGAAAGTTGGAAATTGGTATGAACCTAAATCTAAAGTGGGATCGTATTCACCAAATTGCTCTACCAATTGAGCCGCTTTGTTTTCTTCTTCAATGCGCACAGGCTCTTGTTGCGTTGGTGCAATTTCAAGTTCGGGCTCGGCTTTAGGACCTGTACTTTCGGGCACTTCGGTGCTCAGTTCTAATTCGGGTTGTGCTTCTTCGGCTTCAGATAAAACTTGTTCTTCAACAATTGGTTGCATTTCTAAAACAGGCTCAGCGGTTTTTTCGCGGAAACTATTGGCGGCCGGTGTTTTTGTTTTGACTTCAAAATTGAGCAATGCCGCTTCTTCTTCGGCGCTTAATTTCGATTCACGTAATTCGTTAAAGGCCGCGTTAAATGATTTATCGTCGGGCTCCGCCTCTGCCACCGGCGCGAGTTCGGCTTCAATGGCTTCGTCGTTTTCAACGCTTGGTTTAGTGGGCAATTTAAAATTGATGTTGATGCTTAATACCAAAAAGGTTAAGAATGAAAATGCCAAGAGGGTGATGAGTCCTATTTGTCCGATGTAATTGGCCAGGTAAGCATTCACAAAAAAACCGAAGCCGCCGCCAACAAAAAATAATTTGTCTTCGAAAGCCAATGACAATAACATCGACGACCATACCATGAGGAAAAGCCATTTGGCGTTAAAGGCCGTGTAGTGGATGAATTGTTTTTGAATTAATTTCTGTAAACCAAAGGCCATAAACACCGGCACCAAAATAAAGGAAGAGGCCCCAAAAGCTTTGTACATGAACCAATGCGACACCAAGGCACCAATTTTACCCAACCAGTTTTGCACTTTAACTTCAGGAGAAAATAAATTGGCGGCGCCGCTTAGTACCTTGTCTTGATCAACATCCCAGCTCATAAAATAACTTACAAAGGCAATGGCCAAGTAGGCAGACAATAACAATAAAAGGAGGCCGTAAATTTTTTGTGTTTTTTCGTTGGCATTAAATGTTTGAAACATTTGCCAGCGTTGGGCCAAAGTCACTTTTTCGCTGTCGTTTTGCGGCTTTGATTCGATAGGGGCTTTGGTTTTGCTGCGTTTGGCTTTTGGTTTTTCAATCAACTCTTCCACATCGTTCTTTTCAATATCCACATCGGCCTGCACATTGGCTGTGCGCGGCGCTTCATCACCCCTAAATTTGTTCTTTTTTTCTGCACTCATTATCCTTTAAAAATACGTGGAAATACCCCGCTGTATGGAGCCCGCATTTCAATCTTTTAAACCCCTGAATGTTAATCAAAAAGGCTATTTTTACTTGATTAAAATTTTGATTTGTATGCGTTATTCTATTGTGCTTTTGTTCTTGGTTTTGCGATTTGCCGCGCTTTCGCAGCCCCTCGACACTTTGTTTATGAAACAAAATTACAGCAAAACCGAGGTGATGATTGCCATGCGCGATGGGGTGAAGCTGTACACGGCCATTTATGCCCCAATTGATAAAAGTGAAAAACACCCCATTTTGATGGTGCGTACCCCCTACTCGTGTGCACCTTACGGAAGCAACCGTTTTTCGCCACGCTTGTATGCCTCGTATTGGGCCGAGTATGTAAAGGAAAATTATATTTTGGTAATGCAGGATGTGCGCGGTAAATACATGAGCGAAGGTGAATTTGTGGATGTAAGACCTTTTATTGAAAATAAAAAAAACAATCAAGATGTTGATGAAGCCAGCGATACCTATGATGCCATTGATTGGTTGGTGAAAAACATTCCCGACAATAATTTAAGTGTTGGAGTGTTTGGTATTTCGTATCCGGGTTTTTATGCCACCATGGCGGCTTTGAGTAAGCATCCTTGTTTAAAAGCGGTGAGTCCGCAAGCACCGGTAACCGATTGGTTTATGGGTGATGATTTTCACCACAACGGTGCTTTTGCTTTGGCCGATGGATTTAGTTTTTATTCGGGCTTTGGAAAACCACGTCCGAAACCAACAACAGTAGGTCGCAAGGGATTTGATTTTCCTGAAAAAGACAATTACCATTTTCATTTAAAACAAGGGGCTTTAAAAAACTACACCAAGTATATGGACAGTGTAGTATTTTGGCAGGATTTGATGAGCCATCCCAACAACGATGCTTGGTGGCAATCGCGTGATGCCAGAAGGGCCTGTAAAAAAATTGAACCCGCCATGATGGTGGTGGGTGGCAGTTTTGATGCTGAAGATTGTTTTGGTGCTTGGAATTTATTTAAAGCCATTCGTGCGCAATCGCCGGCTACCAATGCAGCTTTGGTGATGGGGCCTTGGTTTCACGGCGGCTGGAGTCGCGGTGATGGCGCGAATTTGGGCAATGTACGATTTGCCGCTAAAACAGCATTGTATTATCAAAAAAACATTGAACTGCCTTTTTTCAATTATTATTTAAAAGGCAAGGGTTCGGTAAAAGACCTTGCGAAGGCCACCATCTTTTTTAGCGGGGAAAACAATTGGAAAAAATTTGATGCTTGGCCGCCGGTGAACAGCGAAAACAAAACCATGTATTTTCATGCGCAGCAGCAATTAAAATGGGAAGCGCCACAGGAACAAAAATCGGGCAGCAGCTACATCAGTGATCCGAATAAACCGGTGCCTTATACCGAGGATGTGCATTTGGGACGCACCCGCGAATACATGAGTGATGACCAACGCTTTGCCGCAAGAAGACCCGATGTATTGGTTTTTGAAACAGATATCTTGGATGCTGATCTTTGTTTGGCAGGACCCCTAACAGCCAATTTAAAAGTACGCATAACAGGCAGTGATGCCGATTTTGTGGTGAAAGTGATTGATGTTTTTTCCGATGATTTTAGTTACGACAGCACGGTGTGTTGTAAAGGTGTGAAGAATGAGGCCGAGATGGCCGGTTATCAAATGTTGGTGCGCGGCGAAATAATGCGTGGACGTTTTAGAAATAGTTTTGAAAAACCCGAAGCATTTGTGCCCGGCAAGGTAGAAACCGTTAGTTTTCAATTGCCCGATGTGGCGCATACTTTTAAAAAAGGACACAAGTTGATGGTTCAAATACAAAGTTCTTGGTTTCCGCTATTTGACCGTAATCCACAAAAATTTGTAAACATATATACTTGTGAGGACAAGGATTTTGTGCCTTGTACCATTGAGTTATTGCATCAAAAAGACCAAGCATCATCGATTGAATTTAAAATTTTAAAACCATGAGCGGGCAGGACATTGCTGTTTACATTTTATTGGGCGCTGCCATCGTTTATTTGGCTTGGCGTTACTTAAAACCGAAGAAAAAACACGAATGTGGTCCGGATTGTAAACACTAAGCATTGCCAACATTGTTATGAAAATATTTAATGCAGAACAAATAAAAGCCATTGATCAGTTCACCATTGTAAGTGAGCCCATTGCTTCGCTAGATTTAATGGAACGTGCGGCGCGGGCTTGTGTAAGACGATTATTAAAACTATTGCCCTCGGATGAAAAAATTTTGGTGATTTGCGGCAAAGGCAATAATGGCGGTGATGGATTGGTGATTGGTAAAATTTTATTACAAAACCAATTGGATGTGCACTGTTATGTAGTGCCGCACCGTGAAGCATTTTCGGACGATGCCGCGCATCACCATGCCCTATTAAAAGAAAGTTTTGCTGATCGTGTGCATGAGCTTGCTTCGGCCGAAGAATTGACGCAATTGATGCAAACACAAGCCTATGTGGTGATTGATGCCTTGTTTGGAACAGGCATTGATAGAGCCCCTGAAGGTATTGCGGCAGAGGTGATAGATGTGATGAACCATTTGGCAAAAAACATTGTGAGCATTGATATGCCCAGTGGTTTGTATGCCGATAAAAGTTCGGCTGACAACAAACACATTGTGCGTTCGTCGCTCACGCTAAGTTTTCAAAATCCGAAATTGGCATTTATGATGCCGCAAAACGGCGCTTATGTGCCCGAGTTTGAATTGTTGAACATAGGCTTGCATGCCAAGGCCATTGAGGCCATTGAAACAGAACACTTTTATGTGAGTAAACAATTGGTGCAAGGCTTGCTGAAAAAACGAACAAAATTTTCGCACAAAGGAACCTACGGTCATGCCCTATTGTTGGCAGGCAGCAAGGGTAAAAGCGGTGCAGCCTTGATGGCGGCAAAGGCTTGCTTAAAATGTGGAGCCGGACTAATTACCTTGCACTCGGTGAAGGAAGCCCTGCAAGCCAATCTGGTGGCCTTGCCTGAGGCCATGAGCAGTGAAGACATTTGCAACACACGCATCAGTGAATTGGTTAATTTAGAAAAATACAATGCCGTTGGTATTGGTTCGGGAATTGGTACCCACGAAGACACAGCCGCTGTATTAAAAAAATTACTGCACTACAACCGTGCGGCCTTGTTGTTGGATGCAGATGCCTTGAATATTTTATCGGAGAACAAAACATGGTTAAATTTTTTACCGCCCAATAGTATTTTAACACCACATCCAAAAGAATTTGAAAGACTAACAGAAAAACACCATGATGATTTTGAAAGATTAAAAGCTTTAAAATTATTTTCGATGACTTATAAATGCATTGTTGTTTTAAAGGGTGCGCATACAGCCATTGCCATGCCCGATGGACATGTGTTTTTTAATTCGAGTGGTAATGCCGCTTTGGCCAAGGGTGGCAGTGGTGATGTATTAACGGGCATGATTTTGGGATTGTTGGCCAGAGGCTACAATGCCCCGCAAGCCGCATTGATAGGCACCTTTGTGCATGGTTATGCAGCGGATTTGTTGCTGAAAAAAAACAGCATGGAAAGTTTATTGGCCAGTGATGTGATTGATAAGTTGGGGGTGGCTTTTAGGAAGTTGGAGGATTGATTATTAATTATTATTTATTAATTATTATTTATTATTTCGGGTTACGGGTTACGAGTTGGAATTAAGGAATTTAATATTCGTGGAAATTCCACATAATTTAAACCGTGAATTAAATATCCAATTAATTCCATTCATCATTTTTAATTATTAATTTTTAATTAATTTTTCCTCCCATTCAACATTCAAAATTTAACATTTAAAATTCTCTCCCGTCTTGTCTCTTGTCTCCTTTTAACCACTAAGGCACTTAGGTCTCTTAGGTCTTTTTAATGAGCGCACTAAGATCGCTGCGCGATGAATCCTCCATCCGGCGACCGACCCATCCCCTCTTGTCTTCCGCAGTCTTGACTCTTGTCTCTTAAGTCCCTCCCATTCAACATTCAAAATTTAACATTTATAATTCTCTCCGTCTTGACTCTTGATTCAATTGATCTTGAGGAACTTTAGCTACTAAAACCAACACCCGAAAAAAATGATATATTTACTT
>CANGGP010000076.1 GCA_947453445.1 Sphingobacteriaceae bacterium | reverse complement strand
CACTTAAATTACTGCAATCGGGAAACCTCTTTTTCCTCCCATTTACCTAATTATCAATAACCAATCGTTGATTTTGTGAAAATTAACTTGACGCTAATTCGATGGTTATCGGGATCAAGACTGCCGAAAAAAAGCTCAAAATCTACGTGTCATTTTTCTCCCCGAAAACAAGGCAGCGGCAGGGATGTAAATATGCAATTGTTGGTTTACGCTGCTATCGCACTTTCTGGCCCAAATGTGTCTTAACACATTTGTCCTGTTTTCTTAGCGCAACCCTGCGCACAAAAATGACCCTTGATTTTTACGCTTTTTTCGAAGGTCCTTCGGATTTTCTGAAATTTTAAAATTGTCATGGACATCGAACTTAATTTTTTGGACTACTCCTACACACAGTTCTCAAATGCAAACAGTTTCAATCATCTCAATTCCCAGTGCGGTGGGCTTGGCACGGCGCGATGCCGAAGCGGGTGAATTGTTTTTTGGTAGAAAGACTGCAAAGGCCGCAATGCGCAGGCTTTGCGCAAGCTGCGGTTTCAAAGCTGCTTTGTGCGAGAGACAGTGTGATTGAATGCAGCTTTGGTTACTTTGCTAGTCTTTCAACAAAAAACAAGAGCGGGAAGGGTTCGCCGTGCCTTGTTTTCTTTTGTTTCTTTTATTTACTAACCAACCAGAAAAAACCCTAAAGGTATCAGCGGAGAAAGAGGCTATTGAACTTTTCTTCACCAATTATTTATCAACATGGGCTAAATATGGACTAAAGTAAAAACTAAAAAGCCTCAAACCCACTATTTACAGTGATTTGAGGCTTAGTTAAGCGGGCTCCCGTTTACAAGGTTCAAACCCCAAAAATGCTTCTAATCAGGCTTCTGCAAAGGAAGGGAAAAACTCGGTTCGGTTTACCGAGGATTTAATAAAAATGCACGAGTTCTTCCTTCTCTTTAGAAGGGAAATTATCAAAATCACGGGTTTCAAGAGTCAGGATTAATAATAACCGGATTTTTTAAAGGTCAAATTGCCTTTATCAACTCCTTCCATTAATTCATCCTTTATTGCGGTAACCGGATCATACCAGTCCGCCTTCCTGTGCGCCCATTTCAGCCAATCCTTGAGCTCATCAGTTAGGCTTTGTTCCTTTATCGCTTTCTCCTCTATACTGCCCAAATAAGCCCGAATTTCGCTTGCTTCCCTCCAAAGTTCAGCCTTTTTCTTCAGCACCCTGAATTTCATTAATTCATTCTCAATTTCCTGCTCTTTTGCTCTTTTTATCCGATCCTGCTCTTCCCTGATCTCCCTTTCTTTTTCCCTCCGTATCGTTTTCTCCCTTTCTTCAGCACCTTTTATTTCAAATTTTGCAATAATTTTTGATAGTTGGTTCTCAAGAGGTAATTTACCATCCTTCCATTCAACATTACTCCAATTAATTTTTGTTACGAATGCTAAAATTCCGGAAGGGATGTAATCATATTCTTGCCAACTATTGGTCTTTGGTTTTGGAATTCTATTATTTTTTTCTCTAATGCTAATTGCAAATTCTTCACCAAATATTACAAGGTGAGCTGAATCGTTATTAATTTGAAATAGATGTCCTCGCTGCTCCATTGCTTTAATAAACGTATCCATTATTCTTAAGGCTCTATTATAATTAAGTTTTGTTGCAGAAATACTTAATGGACTCCTTAAATAACCTGTGAAGTTTTTGCTATGGCGATTTTCATTGTTAATATGCGCTTTTTTTGTTTCAACTATTAGTTTATGCGGCTTTGAAAGTATATCAGGAACAATAATATTAATCAATGGGTCAGCTTCAATCTTTTCTTGTAACGCTAGTTCTGGCGATAGTATGCCTTTTAGACTTTCATCGCCTTCTTCTCGTAAGTTTAAAGTAACCTCCTTCTCTCCGGAATAATTAGTAGGTAATTTTATAATTTCGATTGGTTTTTTGAATTGAACCTTTACCCAGTGTCCTGATTTCGGAAACGGGACTTCCATTCATATGCACATCTTTCGTAATCCAACGTCAGAAATTAAGTATTTCTTTGAGAGTGTGGTAAACGGTGCTGACCAAACTAAATCATAAAGTTCTTTTCGGGTAAGTTTAATACTATTCATTGTATATAAATGTTTTTATAAAATTAAGGAAAATAAAAAAGCCTCTCAACTAAGAAAGACTTTCAAATAAAAAACGAATTGTAAATTTAAAAAGGGCTACAACGCATGCTTTGCCTCTTCTCTTACCCTATAGTCTTCCTTTGTATTGGAAGATATTTTTTTGAGCAGAGGATAAATTAATTCTTTTGATTCACCCTTACGTTGTAATGCACATAATGCAGATACTATTGCTTTTCTTGATGAAACACTACTTTCAATTTTGAGCCTTGCAATTAAAGGTTTAACTGCTTCCTTATGTATTAATGTATAACTTAAAACATCAGCAACTTGCTTGCGAACCTGTGTCATTGGGTCACCTAATGCATCAAGTAAAACAAGTATTTCCTTATCAACAATTATATCCGGGTTAGATTTTGATAAATGATTGATGCTTTTTCCGAATGCATATATCGCACCTTTTCTTAGTTTAAAATTCTTAGCCGTTTTTATAATCCTTTTTAAACTTTCGAGAATTCTTTCGTCATTAATATTAAACCAAAACTGACGAATTGCAGCTTCTTTAATTGTGTCAGACGATTCAGGCGATTCAAGGATTTCTTTTAATATAGGTGTAACTTGTTCATCTTTTATTTTCCCCAAAGTATCAATCGAATGCTCTACTATCCTTTCATCTTTATCTTTTAATAAGCTAATACATATGCTCATCAGCTTTTCCTTTTCAACAATTGTTACCCATTTATTTTCATGATGCCAATAAACACTAAAACTACTTTTTAGAATAAATTTCCATTCTTCATCATTTAATGTAAGTTGCTTATAATCATCAAAAAGAATTTTGAGCCTATCCTTACTCGCTAATACTTGATGTTGTTCCCATTCTTTAAAGGCTTTTCTAAATATTTCAATAGTAGTTTTTGATTTTTTTACTTCCGGACTTAATTTTTCAAAAAACTTTTTGGATAAAAAATCGTGAACTAACTCGTAACCAATAACACTATCGCTTTCCACTACAGGATGAACAATTTTCTTTTTTATCAAATGCTCAATAATATGCTGTGTGTTATCCGGGGCTAAAGATAAATATCTGCAAATTTCTTCAACATTGAGAAAGGCTCGTAATCCTTCAGATCCGGTTAATAAATCCAAAATATTCTGAGTGTGAATTTTCTCTTCTTCTGTTAACCCTTGCATTATCGAATCGCTCAGGTAATCCGCTATAATGGATTCTGCATTAGCTGAATTTACATACAAATTATTTCCAAATTCAATGGATGGTTTGGGAGTTGTATTTTGTATTTTATATTCTTCAAATAATTCTGAGCAAGCAATTTGTAAGTAAGGAGGGTAAATCAAATCATCGCCAATTGTTTTTAACTCGGAAATTAATTGTCTGATAAATATTTCATTGGTAGCAATTCCAAGTTTATGAAGAGGCTCTGTAATTACTTCATAAGCCTTTTCTTCGTTAAATCTATTTATTCTGTATTGGTGAATCCAAGCATCTTCAATCTTATATTTATGCGACCAACTCCACAATTCACCTATATAATCTTCTCTTAACGAAATAAGAAAATGTATTTTTTTACTTTTTGTTGAAATCACAAGAGATTCTGTTATACCCTTCGATAATTGTTCCCTTTCTTCTTTACGAGCTCTTGTAAATAGTTCTTCAAACTGATCAATGATAATAATGAGATTTTTATTTTCCTTTTCAAGTATTTCTTTTAATTGAATAATCAAATGCGGAAAATTATCCGTTGCTGCTATATCCTCAATTGATTGTTCCGGAAAACCATTGGTTTTAAGAGTTTTTACAAGGGCTTCTCTAGTCCTTTTAATAGGCTCATCTAAGCATCTTACTGAAACTACAACAAATCCTTCCTCTTTTAATACAGGAATTAATCCGGCATTTAGTAAAGATGTTTTCCCTGTGCCCGACTCTCCAAAAAGACCAACAATATTATGTTTTCGAAGTTTTTCTAAAATTTCTTTTATTTCTTCCTTTCGACCAAAAAAATAGTCTTTATCGCTTTCATTATAGGATTGTAGTTCTTTATAAGGATTAATTTTTTTCCAGTCATTGGGAGTTGGCAACTTTGCTGTCGCCTTCTTTTTATTTTCCTTTATTACTTCCTCTTCCCAATTTTTTTTCGATTCACGTATGTATTTAGCTGTAATTTTAATTGCTAAAGAAACACCTGTGAGAGATCGGTGAGCTAATTCATGGTCATTAAGACATAAAACAGCGAGGTTGGAATATTTATTATCCTTAGTTTTTGAATACTCTATAATGTGATGAATAATAAAGGCACTACCTTTTTGTCCTTTACATAAACAACATACATATCTGTTCCTTTCTAATAATTTTTGAACTACCGATTCATCTATAGGTTGCCTAACTAAGCATTCCTTAACCATCTTAATTTGGACTGCTGATATATTGTACTTGCTAATTAGATCTTTCTTCGGTGTATTCTTAAATGTATTTGCTGAAATACCTTTTTGCTCATAGTCAGTAGCCCAATTACTTGGCACACCGTATTGAATATATGTGTTTGCTATTGACATTAAGTGTGAAATTTTTTAAATGCAAGTTAAATCCCCGGAATTTCATCCACTGGTTTTATAGAAACCTATTTGAAAAGTTTGATTACTTTAAATTAATGAACAGATAAGAAATTTTTATAGTCATACTTTTCGTATTTCTTTATTTTTTCTTTTTCTTTTCTCAATTCACATAATTCATTCTTAGTTTGAATATAATACCAAAGTTCAGGTTGTGTATGTGAAAAGGAGCTTAGTTTCAAAGCAATATCCGGATTTAACTTTCTATCGCCTATTAAATATTTGTATAAATTAGTGTCTTTCATTTCAAATACTGAAGCCAATTCCCTTTGAGTTATTTTCAATAATTTCAAATACAGTTTTACAAAGTCTATAATTCGCATTTCCCTTTCAACTTTATCTTTCTCTATATAGTCCTGCATTTGATATTTTATTGAAAGTAGTTCGTTTCTTAACTTTCTTTCAGGCGATTGTTTTTTAGATTCTGATAAAATGAATTCTCTTAGTGTATCCATTTTATTATCATTCCAAATTTTGCTTCCCTCTAATTCTTCTTGAACTGAAGAAGCTTTCTGTGTTTTATTTTTTTGAGTATTCATGGCGGTTTTTTTTAAATATTTTTTATCATTGAATAATTCTGAATTTAGCGTTCTAAGTATTTTTCAATTAGTTTTTCTCCATCTTTTGGCATAATTATCATCATTGTTGTCTCCTGTATCCTAACTGCTTTATACTTGTTACTATACAAAGTCATTAACTTTTTCTGATCCTCTTCGGTAGCTTCTTGAACATCGAAAGCAAGCCATCCTTTGTAATCGCCATGCCCTAATGTAAAACTAAGTCTACATGCAAATGCAATTAAACACCCTGCTACGAGGTCATATTTTCTATCCCTTCCTTTATTTTGCGGTGCAATTTCAACATATGCCATATAAGGTTCTAATTCAGCTTTCATTTTATAAATCAAGCACCCTTCAATAATATCCGGCGTTTCTTCAGAAACCAAAACATAAGTGTGAGATCCTTTATCTTTGGCGTGCTTCGGAAAATTAAATCTCCAACCCTCATGTATCGATGGCAACTGAAGCCTCCCACCGTCTTTTATTTTGGCATCAACCATTTCATCGATTTCTACCTTCAGTATTTTTGCATTCATATAGCTACATATCTATAACAAAGATACGAAATTTATTATACAAAACGTATAATTATTATACAAATTGTATAAGTTTTTAACAAATAAAGGCTTTTATTTTTATACTTAAAAAGGGGCTTTTGCCGTGGTCAGCCTAGCAAATCTAAGGATTTTGACGACCTATTATAGTCTCATATTATTTACTAAACCCTTGGCTACCACTTGCATCTCAAACCATTCATCTTTGTTAAAAGTGGTGCTTGATGTTACTACAGGAATGTTAAAATCCCCAATGACTTCTTCTTTCAAATTCCATTTATCTCTTTCAAAAAACAATGGAGTTCCTTTTAATAACATTAATGGCCATGCTGTAATTTTTTTGCAGCCTTTGTTCTGAACAAACTCAATGCTTTTTTTAAAACTACTAATCGTTTGATTGGGTAAACCATAGATAAGACTTACCTCATATGATATATTCCGTTTATTGAGCACTTCTAATTGTTCCTCAATTATTTTTGTGTTATTTTTTCTTTCAATGACCTCATATTCTTCCGGTATGATGGTTTGCAATCCTAATTCAAGATGAGCGTTGGTTTTTTCTATCAGATCCAAAAATTCCGAACCGTCCTTCTTAGTCAATAGCTCTATCTTAGACTGGTATGTGAAATTTGTGTTTGTGAATTTTAACCGATCAATCTCCTTCATAATTTCTAGATATTGATTACCCATATTAAAGATTGGATCTAATACATTAATTCTCTTTATTACCTTTTGTTTAAATAACGCTAATTCATTAAATGCTTTTTCTAACTGCATATAATGAACTCGTCCGTTTTCCAAATTACGATGTGAGCAGAATGAACATTTAAAAGGACAACCTCTTTTCGTTTCCCATCGTAGCATTTTATGACCATATTCTAAAGGTATTGCTCCTGTTAAATATGGTGAAGGAAGACAATTAAAATCCAAAGAAGAATTGTAATAGGACTTTTTCTCACCTTCATTTTTTAAAATCTCTAAAAAACTTTTTTCCGCATAATTTGATATGAAAATATCGCAACCCGGATATTCTGTTTGAAGTTGTTCTTTATTGGCATAGGTTATTTGACTTCCGCCTAATATTATTTTATTCTTGTACCCGGCTACACGCAAATAAGTAATAAGAGGATTTATTAGATTCTCATTCCAAACAAAACATGAAATCGCTATAAACTTGTAATCGTTTAAGGAAATATTTCTAAAGCATGTTTCAAAATCATTTAAACTCTTCTTGTTATCTAATAAGTTAAAGGGTAAATGTTGCACTTCAAATTTTAATCCATATTCCGGATCGTTTTTCACGTATGACAGTATTGATCCAATTGACAAGGGTGTTTCTCCTTCTCCTTCCCTAACAAGGTTGTACGATATTATTAAAGCCTTTTTCATTTTATTTAATTGCAGTTAAATCTATTTTTCCTAATATTTTTAGCCCTGGCAATGGACTAAACTCAGTTCTAAAAATATTCTCTTCAGCAGGCAAGTCAGCTTTTATTAATAATCCGTCTTTAATGGGAATCTCATACTTTGTTTCTTGCTGTTCATATAAAAACAGATCGCAGGCATCTTTAAATGAAGAGCAGGCACTTGTTTTACCAAAACCAATAGTGAAGTGCCCATCCTCTTTAATACGGTGAACTAGCCCGGTAAAATCACAATCGCTGGACACAATACAAAAAGCGTTTACTTCTTTTTGATATAAAATATCCATCGCATCAATTACTATGGCAGCGTCAGTTGAGTTTTTGCCTTTTACAAAACTGTATGCTTGTACAGATTTAATGGAATACTTGTTTGCGTAATTTTTCCACTTATTTAAATTTTGTCTGCTCCAATCACCATAAACACGTTTTACAGTTATAGTTCCATACTGTGCAATATTGGCTAATGTATTTTCAATGCTTTTTGCACTTGCATTGTCTGCATCAATTAATACAGCAATTTTTAGGTTTTCCCTGTTCATAATTTATATTGTTTTTAAAAATTCTGTTTTAAACCCCATTTTTATAAGGATTATCATTTTCTGTTCATGATCTAGTTTCATAATCGCTTCTATTTTATCTTCTTGGGACAACTCTGATGTAATAATGTTATCTAGCGTTATCTCATCGAATTGAGAAAGCGCATACTCAAGGCTTATATCTAGCATATTATTGATTTTCATATTCACTTATTTTCTATACAAAGGAAGACTATATGTGTGCAGTCATACTGCACAAATGAATTGGTTTCCACTCCTTTGGCATTTTTCATCCTTTTTTATTTATTTAATTACAAATATTGTCTACTTTAGTGCAGAGTATCTGCACACATCAATTATGGCAACCAATAAACACGCAACAATAAGATATCTAGCTCTAGACAGATGCTTTCGCAACACTGGCAGGAAATATTATTTTAAAGACCTTTTAGAGGCCTGCAATGAAGCTTTACGATATAATGACCCTAAATCGGAAGGGATCAAACGGAGGCAGCTATACGAAGACATAAAATTCATGGAGAGTGATGCTGGATGGGGAATAGAATTACAAAAAGGAAAAGACGGTAAAGAAGTTTATTATCGTTACGAGGATTCTGACTTCTCAATAAATAACAAAGGGTTAAATGAATCTGAGTCTGCTCAAATGAAAGAAGCCTTGATGATTTTATCTCGCTTCAGAGGTATGCCACAGTTTGAGTGGGTAGATGAAGTTGTTGCCAAGTTTGAGTCAAGTTTTGGATTAAAAAAAGGTGCTGAAAAAATTATTGGATTTGATGAGAATAAAGACTACACGGCTGTAAAACACATTGGGAAACTTTTCGAATCTATTCATAATGAAAAGCCAATTAAGGTTACCTATAAAAATTTTAAACAAGAAAATGAGTATGATGTAATCTTGCATCCATATTATTTAAAACAATATAATAACAGATGGTTTTGCTTCGGATTAAATAATGAAAGCAAACTAATCACAAATCTCGCTCTTGATAGAATAATAAAGATCAAAGACATAAAACTTAAATACATTAAGAATTTGGATATTGACTTTAACGAATATTTTGAAGAGGTAATCGGCGTTACAGTTCAGGGTGAAGTACAAAAGGTTCTACTTAAAATAGCTAAGGATTTGTGGCCGTATATTGAATCCAAACCTCTGCATGGTACTCAAAAAGTTAAATTAGCTGAGAAAGATTTTGTGACCATTTCAATTGAATTAAAACCAAATTATGAACTCCAATCTTTATTACTTTCTCATGGGGAAAGAATTGAAATTTTGGAGCCGCAGTCATTGAAGAAGGCGGTACTGGATCGAGTTAAAAAAATTAAGTAAATTAGAATATTATAAACTCTTTTGTGATGAGTGATAACGAAAATATAAATCAAGATATAGAGGCAATTCAACTTAAGTTGAATCAGCTTATTGCTGCTTATAATGAATTGAAAAAACTGAACGATTCTGACGCTCATTTAGAAACTTTAAAAGAGGGTTTTTTATTGAAAGCTAGAAAAAATACAGAAAAAATATTAAAATACATCTGTAAAAGAGAAGGAATTATCGCGACCTCTAAACCACAAAATGGTAAAGTAGATGAGGGTAGAATACCAATGCTAAATGATTATCTTTTTCATTTAAAGGGTAAGAAAATAATAGATGGAGACATTGATCATCATTTAGAAATCATTAAGCGATGGGGTAATCGAAATGCACATGATATCAGTAATGATAATTCGGAATTAGATTTAATTAAAACTTCAACTATTGAAAGTGTTTACGATTCTTTTAACTATGTTAAAGATTGGTTTTTCAAAACATATTTAAAAGGCGAGTATATAGATGCCTCTAAGAATATTTATGCAAAAAATGAAAAACTTAACGAACCTTCTAATGCAGAAGATGATGAAATAAAAAAGAACTTTGAGAAAAATCCTTTTAATATCCCGGACTTTAGCATTTTAAAGCAATCAAAACAATATAAAAATGCGATTAGGCGAAAAAAACAAAGGACTAGTTTCATAATGCTATTAATTTTTTGTGGCATAACTTATTTGGTTTATCATTTTTATTTTGAGGATTCTAATAAGAAAGCAAAAATTACAGTTGCTGCTAAAACACACATGAATAAAGATCAAGTTTATGATTTTTTAATCCGTTATTTCAATAGTAGTAACGATATTAATAGTGACGCACACGAATATTTCGCTAACAAAGTCGATACATTTTATTTTAGATACAATGTTAATCCAACTGAAATTGATATAATAAGACAACAAAACACCGGGTATATTGATAACAAAAACTCAATAGATAAAGAAAGCCTCTATTCAAGTTCAAAGAATGATAGCGTGACCCGTTGGAGATTCTGGACAGAATATACTTGCTATAGGCCTACACTTAAGAAGTTTCAAAACAGTAAAGTTCAATTGGAATTTGGAATTAACACGGAAAATAAAATTACTTTTATAAAACAAGTTAAAAAAACGAAAGAGAAATACACAAAAGAAAAACCTTATTGAGCCAATTAGATTTGTTATTTAATATGTTGTTAATCAAATAGATGTGATAATTTGAACATGAGTGCAGATAGACTGCACATATTACCTACACTTTTGTTTTAATAAAATTAATTAAACTATTAAAACAAAAATCATGAAATCAAAATTAAACCCAAAGCAATTAGCAGCTAAAAAATCAAAGTCTAAAACAACCTTAAAAAAGGAAGTTAAAAAGTCTAAACCTAAGGCTGAAATAAAAAAAAGAACAAAGAAGATACAGCCTAAACCAAAAAAAAATTTAACTGTTGAGACTCTAACAGTGATTAAAAAAACTTTTGATAAGGTAAACTTAATCTCACATCCTTTTACCGCACCAAACGATCACCCGGCAAAAATAAAAACAAGCAAACTAAGTGTTTCCGAAATTAACGGAATTGGTGGAAGCACCTTTTTAAAATTTAGTACAGCAGGAATAAAAACCGTTGAGGACTTTGTAAATGCAGGTGTTACTGGAGTTTCAAAAACTTTAGGCTGGACAGAAAAAGGAGGGTTGCCATTTTACTTAAGAGGATTAGCGGTTTACCATAATAGAATAATCAAAATTAAGGAATTAAAAAAGATTTCTTCCAGCCCAATTTATTTGGATATAGAAACTGACTTGTTTCAAAGAACAGTTTGGATGATTGGCATTTATATTTCCAAGACCAATCAATTTATTCAGTTAGTTGCAGACAAACCAAGTGATGAACCAAAAATAATCAAGCAATGCTTGGAAATTTTATCGGATCATCGCAATGAACCAATCATTTCCTACTCAGGTTCTAGATTTGACGAAAGAGTTTTAAGAAAACGATTTGATGAGGAAAACTTAGATCATAGTCATTTAGTTTTTGATGATATTTTACTTGATATAAAAGCTTCCTTAGCATTTCCAATAAAAGCATACACTCTTGGGGACTTAGGGGAATTTTACGGATATAATTTTAAACATCCAAATATGGATGGGCAGCAAGTTGCAAATTTATATTCTCAGTATGCGAGCAATTTAAAAAAGTTCACTGGCTATCAAAAACTTTGCGACTATAACGAAGACGATGTGAAATCAATGGCCTCAATTGTAAAACAAATATATTTAAACTAATGGCGAAGAAATACAGATTATCAGAACTCGTTAACGAGATTGATGAAACAATTCAGAATAGATTTGCCGGTGAAACATTTTGGATCACTGCTGAAATTACTGATGTAAAACCATATGATCCCGCGAGGAATTACAGATTTATTAAGTTTATTGAAAAATCGGGAACAACTACTCTTGCGTCTATAGATGCTGTTTTCTGGGCAAAGTCGTTAAATCAAATTGAGAAATTTGAAAAAACTACCAAGACGACACTAAGAAATGGTCTTGAACTTACATGCAAGGTTATTGTTTCCTTCAATAATCGCTATGGATTAAAATTAGAAATAATTGAAATCGATTGCACTTATGCTTTAGGTCAGGTAGAAATTGAACGCCAACAAACGATCGAAAAACTCCTTAAAGAAAACCCTAAAACTATAAGAAAAGTTGATGAGCAGTTTATTACATTTAATAAAACTCTTGAATTACCAATAGTCATTCAGCGTATAGCATTAATAACAGCACCAAACTCCGATGGGCAAAGAGATTTTAATCAGGAATTAAAAGGAAATAAGCATAAGTATGTTTTCAATGTTTCTGAATTCTTAACGCAAATCCAAGGGGACACTTCAAGCAAATTAATTATTCAAAAATTAAAATTGATTGAAGAAAGTAAAGAGTGTTATGATATTGTTGTAATCGCCCGTGGTGGCGGTTCACAATCGGACTTACAGCCATTTGATGATTACGAACTATCAAAATATGTTGCTGCCTTTCCTGTTCCGGTTTTTACTGGAATAGGTCACGACAGAAACACTAGTATAGTGGATTTAATGGCTCGGCAACACAAAACACCAACTAAGGTTGCTACCAGTATCGTTGATCATAATTTTAATTTTGAAACTGATATTATAGATTTTAAGGAGAGATTTTTTGACGCAGCGGAAAGTATGATTGAAGATGCTAAAGAAAGTTTACTGCAATTTAAACGAACGGTAAAGGCATACAGCCCTTCTACAATTTTGAATAAAGGATATGCTATTATTACTAGTAATGAACGAATCATTATTAATCCCAAAGACATAAAAGCAAATACAGAAATAAAAACCATACTAAAAAACGAATTAATTCACAGCACAGTAACTAAAAAAACAAAAAATGGAATTGACATATAATAAAGCACACGAAAAGCTTTCAATGCTTGTTGACCTAATTGAAGATGACGCAATTCAATTGGATACACTTGCGGAAAAAGTGAAGCAAGCAAAAGACTTAATAGATTTTTGCGAAGCAAAGTTGAGAACGATTGACAATGAAGTAAAATCTGCATTGGTTAGCAAGAAGCCAAGCACAAAAAATAAAAAGCAGAGCTAGTTATTATTGTTATAGTGTGCAGATAGGCTGCATACACACGGTTCATCTTTGAATTATTAAGAAAATAATAGTAAATAATACTTATGTCCAGAGTCCAAATAGCGAAGGCCATATAATTACATTAAATCGAAACGTATGAACGATCAGGCTAAGTTTCAACGAATGCTAGAAATACTAATGAAGTTATCCGGCAGCTATGGATACAGCGTAAAACACCTTGCGGAGGATTTCGAATCATCCGAAAGAACAATTTATAGGTATTTGACAACATTTAAAAATGCAGGATTTCTATTGGACAATCACAATGGGTATTTTAAAATCGATAAAAAGTCCCCTGATTATAAAGACCTGAGCAAGCTTATTCATTTTTCGGAAGAAGAAGCACACGTTTTAAGCAAAGCAATTCATTTAATTGATGATGAAAGTAAATTCAAGAATGATTTGTATGAAAAACTATATGTCCTTTTCGATTCCGACAAGGCAGTAAATAAAATCGTTAGGAAGGAGAGTTCTGAGAATGTTATAAGTCTGAAAGGAGCCATCAAAAATAAAGAGCAGGTAATTTTGCATGGGTATAGATCGTCTAACAGTGATAATATTCGAGATCGGCTATTAGAGCCATTTGCCTTTACAACAAACTACAACTACGTATGGTGTTACGATATCGAGGCAAAATCATCTAAAACTTTTAAGGTTGCTCGGATCAAAGAAGTCAAAATCACGGAAAAGAAATGGAAACATGAAAAGCAACATAAAAAAAATCAAATAGATGTATTCCGGATTGGTGGGAAAAAAACTATTCCGGTAAGAATCACTTTAAGCCTTATGGCTTATAACCTTTTACTAGAAGAATATCCACTATCCGAAAAATTTTTGTCGAAAAGCAAGGATAATAAGTACGTATTTGATGGGTGGGT
>CANGGP010000075.1 GCA_947453445.1 Sphingobacteriaceae bacterium | reverse complement strand
TGATCAAATCAAAACAATCGGTGAATGGCAGCATTTTTCTGCAATACGGTTTAACTTTAATCGCTTTGGCCTTAACCAGCGGGGTTTTTATGTTTTTTACGCGTCAAACCACCATTGTCATGAGTCGGCATATTGAATACGACCAAAAAAATGAAATTTACAAGCATTATCAATCATTGGATGCCGGTTTTTACAAACGCAATACCACCGGCGATTTAATGAACCGCATCAGCGAAGACGTAAGTAAAGTGCGCATGTATACCGGTCCGGCCATCATGTATTTAACCAATACTTTTGTGACCACCTTAACCATCTTAATTTTTATGCTGCAGGTAAATGCACAACTCACATTATTGGTGTTTTTACCTTTGCCCATTTTATCGTTTTTAATTTACAAAGTATCACAACGCATCAACCAACAAAGTAATAAAGTGCAACAAGAATTGAGTCACCTTACCACGCAGGCACAAGAAAGTTTTAGTGCCATTCGCGTGGTAAAAGCCTATGCCCGTGAACAATTTTTTGCCAATCGCATGAACGATAAAAATGAAGCTTACCGTAAAGCCTCCTTAAAATTGGCCGGCATTGAAGCCCTCTTTGCACCTGCCATGTCGCTCATGATTGGTCTCAGCGTATTACTAACGGTTTGGTATGGTGGTAAATTAAGCATCGAAGGAAAAATTGAACCGGGCAATATCACCGAATTTATATTATATGTGTTTCGCTTAACATGGCCATTCACTTCTTTGGGTTGGGTTACATCCTTAATTCAAAGAGCCGCCGCATCGCAAGAACGCATCAACGAATTTTTGAAAACCAAAGCAGAAATTGTCAATAATAATTTTGAAGAGTACCCCATTGCCGGCGACATTGAATTTAAAAATGTAGGATTCGTTTATCCCGAAAACAATGTGAGGGCGCTCAAAAACATGTCCTTTAAAATTAAAGCCGGGCAAAGCTTAGGCATCATCGGAAAAGTAGGCAGCGGTAAATCAACCATTATTTCTTTGCTTACAAGACAATACGACATCAATGAAGGCGAAATACGCATCGACGGCAAAAATATTAAAAACCACAATTTGCATTTGCTGCGAAAAAAGTACGGGGTCGTGCCGCAAGAAGTATTTTTATTCAGCGATACCATTTCAAACAACATCGCCTTTGGCTTACACGACCAAAAAATCGACCCTATAAAAATTGAAAATGCCGCAAAAAACGCAGGTGTGTATGATAACATCATGGCTTTTCAAGATCAATTTAACACCACCGTTGGTGAGCGTGGTGTAACCTTAAGCGGTGGACAAAAACAGCGTATATCTATTGCCAGAGCCATGTTGGCCGATCCTCAAATTATTTTATTCGACGATTGTTTAAGCGCGGTTGACAGCGAAACAGAAGAACTCATTTTATCGAATTTGGAAAAAGAAATGAAAGGCAAAAGCGCAATCATTATCAGTCACCGTATTTCAAGTATTAAAAACGCCGATTTAATTATTTATTTAAAAGACGGCGAAATTGTTGAGCAAGGCACACACCAACAATTACTCGACAAGAATGCCTATTACGCCGAGCTAAATAAAATTCAGAATACGCATTGATTTGATTAAACGCGAATGCCAATGAGTGTAATATCGTCTACTTGCTCATTCTCGCCCATCCAATCCTTCAAAGCCTTTTCAATGGTTATTTGTTGTTCATGCATACTCAAACTAGCAACAGAAATTAGCAAGGCCTTCATTTGTTTGTACATGAATTTCTTCCCTTTAGGTCCTCCAAATTGATCAGCCAAACCATCAGTAAATGTGTAAATGATATCGCCCTTTTCTAATTGCAATTCATGTTGTTGAAATGGTATTTGGTCCTTATCATGTTTACCCACCGGCATCTTGTCGGGCTCTAACTCAAGTATTTGGCTTGAATCAGATAAATCATGCTTATTTGAGCGCATAACCCAAATCGGATTATTCGCTGCTGCGTATGTCATTTTTTTATTTCTGAAGTCGATTAATAAAATAGTGCAATCCATTCCATCCTTGCCCCCTTCAAGGCTGCCATCTCTTTTAAGCGATTCAATCACTTTTATTCGCGTGTGGTTGATAATGTCTCGGGGGGCTGTGAGTTTTTCGACCTCAACAGCCTTTTCAATACAAGAAATATTTAACATACTCATAATCGAACCCGGAACGCCGTGCCCTGTGCTATCTGCTGTAATGAGCAACAATTGTTGTTGTTGATTGATTAAAACATCTTGGGCCCAATAAAAATCCCCACTCACCACATCCTTTGGTTTGAATAGAATAAAATAGTCTTTTAAATATGAATCCAAAACTTCTTTTTTCGCCAACATCGCTTTTTGAATGCGTTGTGCGTAATGGATACTGTCAATTATTTCATGTTGTTTCTCTTCAATAAGTAATTTTTGCGTTTCTATTTCTTCATTTTTGGTTGAAAGTAAGAGATTGGTTTTTTTACTTTTTTGATAGGTATTAAAAACCATGAATATACCAAACACAACCGCTGCAATGGCCACGAGACTTAGCCAAATGATGGTTTGTTGACGATTAATTTTTGTGAGTTGTTCATTCAGTTCATTGTGTTGACTTTGCAATTTTGCTTCTTTCAATTTTAAATCTTGTTCCTGCTTTTCCATCAACTGACGTTGCATATCAATGTTCGACATTTGAAAATCGATGGCCAATTGTTGTTGCTCTAAATCCTTTTCTTGCTTAAAAAATTTATTGGCTATTTGAATCGATTCTACTTTCGACAAAACAACTTCATCCAAATTTGTTTTTATTTTGTTAATTAATTCCTCCCATTCTGTGTTAATTATCTTCTTGTTTTTTATTGAATTGGCGCTCTTTCCCGAAAGTTCTTTTGTGCTGCCTGCAGTTGAAGAATTGTCAAGCTTTGCTGCAATGGTTGGGTCATTTTTACTTTCATTCATGCCCACTTTAAGGCCCAAATCTTTCATGATTTCCTTTTTTTCTTCAAGGCTGGGTTCATATTCAAAAAGGGCTAGCCGTTTAAAGTCGTCCTTTACCACCAAACCCTTGTTGTTCGTTAAAAAAGCATTCAACCCAAATTTTAATTTATCCTCATGCCAAACAAAATTAACCATGGCTCTGTAGTATTTTGCATCATTGTCTGAAATGGTCAATGTTTGTTTGGGCACGTCATTCACCGAAAAATCCGAAACTTTAGATAAATTATAGTACAAAATATTTAAAGGCTTTTGTTGTTTAAGTTCATTTTTATCATTCAAATAAACCAACTCAATATTTTGAGTACCTACCTTTTTAATTCTTGCTAATTTTTCAAACTCAAATTTCAAATCTTCATCAGCGCCCAAAAGACCGATCCTAAAATCACCGCTGGTATTTTCTTTGGGCCACTCAAAATACCTTGTGAAGCCGTACATAAAAATGGCTTTTAATTTAGCAGTCATCATCGCGCCGGTCTTGCTACTGTTTAAAGGCCCCACAATCGTAACAGACTCTTTTTGCTTTTCCTCCCCTTTTGAATTGCTTTCGGTGTTTGTTTCCTTGTTTGAATTTTCAACCTTTGTTTCCGGCGTAGCTTGACTGTTTGCCATTTCTTCAGACTGCCTTTTCTTTTTACTTTTATGATTATCATCAAATAACAGATCTTTCTCTAAATCATAAGCCAATTTTTCGAATGATTCATTATATGATATCCCCAAGGCTTTTGTATTTAAAGTGTTGAATGAAAATTTGAGTTTTGATTCAATGAAAACAAAATTAATCATGGTGTTTTTTAATTGTTTCTCGTTTTCAGATACAACAAGGGTTTGGTATGGCACCTCGCGAAGCTTAAATTCCGGTTGCTTCTCAACATCCACATACAGCATGTTCATCATTGGCATCTTATCCATTTCTGATAAATCATCCAATTGATAAATACGAATTTTCCGATTGTCGACTTGCTTCAGGTCTGCAATACTTTGCAAGGCATTCTTAAATTCTTCGGTGGCACCTATCACAGCAATTTTAAATTCTCCCTGCGCCTTCTGTCCCGACCATTGAAAGAACTTTGTAAAACCATACATGAAGATGGCTTTGTTTTTGGCAACCATTTCGGCTGAACTGGCCGATTGACCAAAATATTTACCCAAAATGCCCATCATAAACAGGCAAACGATTGCATACTTTCTCATCATTGATTAGCGATTTACTATCGAATTTATACTTTAATTTCGGATAAACAAATTTCCATCAGGCAGATTAAAGCAAGAGGCCTAAGCACAATGAACCTGTTTTAATAAATAACCAAAATGCTGTACTTTATCGAACTTGAGGAATTGTCATCACAAATACAATGCTTTGATCAAAATGCCATGGCCAACGAAGTTTTATGCTTCAATGCTCCGCGAATGCCAATAGCTTACAAAAACCGCTCTACCGCTTTAGGAAAATGATCAAACTCCAATTGCCGAATTTTTTTTGATAAAATTTCAGCCGTGTCATTTGGTTCAACAACACATTTTGCCTGTAATATAATTTCACCTTTGTCGTATTCCTCATTAACAAAATGAACTGTAATACCGCTTTCACTTTCCTTATTGGCAATCACGGCCTCGTGAACATGCATGCCATGCATGCCTTTTCCGCCGTATTTAGGTAAAAGCGAGGGATGGATATTGATGATTTTATTCGGAAAAGCTTGCACAAATTTTTCAGGAATCTTTAATAAAAAACCGGCCAAAATAATTAAATCAATGTTCTCAACTTTCAAAAATTCAATGAGCTGATCGGTGTAATTTTCCATGGCCGACTTACTCACAAAATGCACGTTTTTTTTAAAACGCTCTGCCCTAGCCACTATGCCGGCATCGGGTTTATTGGTCACCACCACCTTAAATTTTATGCGGGCGTCGTTTAAAAAATATTGAAACAAGTTTTCGGCATTGGTGCCCTCTCCACTGGCAAATATGGCTGCGTTAATCATTGCACGAATTTATATGTTAAAAATTTAATATTATCAACGAATAGGCAATAATTAATAATTAATAATGAATAATGAATAATTAATAATCTTTAATTTAATGCCATGATTCTAGATTACATACAATGGAACCCCTCGCCCGAAATATTTACCATTCCCGGCATCAATTGGCCTGTGCGTTGGTACGGACTCATGTGGGCCGCTGCATTCATCGGCAGTCATTTTATTTTAAACAGGGTATTTAAAAAAGAAGGGCGTAGCGAAAAGGATTTAGACACCCTCACACTTTACATGATACTCGGCACCGTTATCGGCGCGCGCCTCGGTCATTGTTTGTTTTATGGTCCTTGGTTCGATCAATACGATGAATTGGGTCGCCTCATGGAAGAAGGTTATTTATCGCATCCGCTCAACATGCTTAAAGTATACGAAGGCGGGCTCGCCAGTCATGGTGGCGCCATTGGCATCATCGTGAGCATGTGGCTTTACTGTCGCAAAACAAAAGAAAATTGGTTGTGGTTGTTCGATCGCATGGTCATTGTAGTGCCACTCGCCGGCATGTGCATTCGCTTTGGCAACCTCATGAACAGCGAAATTATTGGCAACATCACCACTGTGCCTTGGGCTTTTGTATTTGTGCAAGAAGACAATAACCCGCGTCACCCGGCGCAATTATACGAAGCCATCTTTTGTTTGTTTTTATTTCTTTACATGTACCGCTTTTGGAAAAACAAAATTCAAACTGTTGGTCCTGGTTACATGTTTGGCTTTTTCTGTATTGTACTTTGGAGCGAACGTTTTTTAGATGAATTCCTCAAAGAAAATCAATCTGCTTTCGAAAATGGAATGAGCTTAAACATGGGACAATTACTCAGTATCCCCTTTATCCTTGTCGGCATTTACATGGTTTGGCGCTCAAAAAAAACTAGCGCACAAGTCAGTTCATAAACATTAATATTTTTTGGGCAGCCCCGCCGGCGCATCTTCATTATTCGTGCTAAGCCGTCGGTCGGGCCACTTCAGGCTTCGGCTTTTTGTCGGCGGGAAAAAGAACGCGCCGCCAAAAGAGCTAAACCTTGCGTGTCCCTGCTGCAATTAGCATCTTGATTTTAAAATCAATTCAATAAATAAAATGATTAGATGAATGGTATCGAATTACCACAATTCATTATTAGCCTATTTTTCCAATACCTTGAAGGTCGTAGATTTGTATTGAATTAGATTTTGACGGATTTCAGTTATAATGATTCAATAAAGTTAAATCATTCAAAATTTTTAATTTTTAATTTATTTCATCCTAATCGTTTGTTTTCTATCAGGACCAACCGACACAATACTAATAGGCGTTTCTACTTGTTTTTCGATAAATTCAATATACGCCATCAAGGCTTCAGGTAATTTATCTTTACTGTGAATCGCAGTCAAATCAACATGCCAACCTTTTAAGGTGGTGGTTACAGGTGATAAATAAGCAGGGTCAATATTAAAGGGCAAATAATCAATCACTTTACCATTGTAGTTGTAGTGCGTACAAACCTCAATCTCATCAAAATCACTCAACACATCGGCTTTCATCATCATTAATTCAGTGACGCCATTAATCATCACGGCATATTTTAAAGCCGGTAAATCCAACCATCCGGTGCGGCGTGCGCGGCCTGTAGTGCTGCCAAATTCACGACCAATTTGACGAATTTTTTCACCCACTTCATTGTCTAGTTCTGTAGGAAACGGTCCTGAACCAACCCTCGTACAATAGGCTTTAAAAATACCAATCACACTGCCAATACGATTTGGCGCAATGCCTAAACCGTTGCAAGCGCCGGCACAAATGGTGTTGCTGCTGGTTACAAAGGGATAAGAACCAAAATCAATGTCCAACAAACTGCCTTGCGCACCTTCAGCCAAAACACGTTTACCCGCTTTCATGGCGGTGTTTAAATAATGTTCGGTTTCAACAAATTGCAATTGCTTTAATTCTTCAATGGCTTCAAACCAAGCTGGTTCGAGTTCAGCCAAGTTGTATTCAAAATTGTAAAACGACAACAATTGTTTGTGTTTTTCAACCAAAGTATTGTATTTATCTTTAAACTCATTGGTTTCAATGTCGCCAATGCGCAAACCGTTACGGCCGGTTTTATCCATGTATGTAGGACCAATTCCTTTTAAGGTAGAACCAATTTTATTTTTGCCTTTAGCCGCTTCACTCGCCGCATCAATTAAACGGTGCGTTGGTAAAATAAGGTGTGCACGTTTGCTGATGATTAACTTATTATTCACATCAACACCCAATTTTTTGAGGGCATCAATTTCTTTTTTAAAAATCACAGGGTCAATCACCACGCCATTGCCAACAATGTTGATGGCTGTTGGGTGAAAAATACCACTGGGAATGGTGTGCAACACATGCTTAATGCCGTTAAATTCGAGTGTGTGCCCTGCATTTGGACCACCCTGAAATCTGGCGATAATATCATAATCAGGGGTTAATACATCCACAATTTTTCCTTTGCCTTCATCACCCCACTGAAGACCCAATAATACATCTGCTTTACTCATAATGCTTTCCATATCAAAAGGCAAATTTATCATAAATGAAAGGCTTGTAACAGCTTTTTAATAACTTTTTAAAAAGACAAAAAAAATAAGGTGACAAATTTAGAAAGCAAAGCGCTTTTTAGTAAATTTAGCAAAATGCAAAAAATCACAATTGCCATCGACGGATACAGCAGTTGCGGAAAAAGCACGCTGGCACGGGCTTTGGCGCACAAACTGCATTACAATTACATCGATACCGGTGCCATGTACCGCGCGGTGACACTCTTTGCCATCCGCAAGGGATTAATCAGCATCGACAAACCCTTGGAAGTAGATTTGTTGATATTAAAACTAGATGAAATTGAATTGCATTTTGAACTCAATGCAGGTAATCACCACTCCGATATTTTTCTAAACAGCGAAAACGTTGAATCTCACATTCGAAGCATGGAAGTAAGCAATTGTGTGAGCCGCGTGAGTGCCATTAAACAAGTGCGTGAAAAAATGGTGGCCTTGCAACGCCAAATGGGCAAGGGCAAAGCCGTGGTGCTCGATGGGCGCGACATTGGTTCGCATGTGTTTCCAAAGGCCGAACTAAAAATATTTATGACGGCCGATGCCGATGTAAGGGCCAAACGCCGTTTTGATGAATACAGCAGCAAAGGCCAATATTTCGATATTGAAGAAGTAAAACACAACCTCTTAAAACGCGACCAAGAAGACCTCAACCGCAGTGAAAGTCCTTTAATAAAAGTCGAAGATGCAGTGGTACTCGACAACAGCGAGTTAACACGCGAAGAGCAATTGGATTTTGTATTAAAACTCATCGCTGATTTGCATCTTATTTCAAAAGAAGAACACCCGCAACATTAGGCCGCTAAGTGCTTTTTTCAATAATTTTCCCGACATACACGTTTAATTTAACTACACAATTGTGTTTTTTTAAATTTCTATATGTAGCCAAAATCAATATAAATATGCTTATTTTGGCTACTTATAAATTTATGTACAAATGCTCCATGGTTAACTGATTCTGAACGTGCTGTTTGCTGTATTGATTTTGAAGAAGTCCGTAAGTACTGATAAACGTTACAAACAAGGCCTTTCGGGTTTTGGTGACAGAAGCAAATGCATTTTTTTTATGCGCCATTTCCTGTACGTATTTTTTGTCGAGCACAAATGGCGAATGATAAAATTTCATTTCACATAAATTAATAACCCGGTCATCGCGGTCAATCAACAAATCAATTTGTGCGCCATCATCATTCTTTTTTTCAATCCAACTGCCATACACCGAATTTACACCGGCTATGCCTAGTCCGGCTTTAATTTGCTCCACATGTTTAAAGCATACCGTTTCGAAGCTAAAGCCCAACCAGGCTTTATAAGATTGCCTTGTTTGCATTTTCATCCAATGCGCTTGTTTCGAAGGTTTGACATGTTCAATAAATTTGAGATAAAACAAAGAATATTCATCAGATAATCGGTAGAGCGCATCATTGTTACCTTTATACGGCAGATACTTTTCAATAAAGCCTGAGTCTTCAAGTTCAGCAAGGGTTTTGGTGAGTGTTCCTCCCGAATTTATTTTACTCTTTTTCAACAAAACATTACGGGTTAAACCTTTTCTAACATTGGCCAATGTTCTAATAATAGATTCGTGGTTATCGTGTTGATCGAATAAAGAGGCGAACACTTGATGAAACTCCTGTTGTAAAAAACCATTTTTTGTAAAGCACAATCGATCAATGGCCTGCGCAACACTTTCGCCGCAGTTAATTTTATCCAAATAATGAGGCACACCGCCCATGCTCATGTATAGTTGCAAAATATCGTAACGGGTAAACCGAATATTTTTATGTTTTAAAAACTGTTCAGTTTCATGCAAATTAAATGGCATGAGTTGTATTTTTTGTGTGAGTCGGTTGTGCAAGCCGCCTTTATTTCGAATGATATTTTTAATAAAATAAGAGGCTGCAGAGCCACACACCACCACCACCAAATCACTTCGTTTAGATGCATAGCTATTCCAGAAACGATCGAAGGCCGACAGAAATCCCGATTTTCTGGTGTCGAGCCAAGGAAACTCATCGATAAACACAACTTTTTTCTTTTTACCGCGAAGGGTGTTTAAATACTTTTCGAGTTGGTAAAAGGCCCCCAGCCAATCGTTGGCATCTTTACTTTTGGGAAAGTAATTTTGCAAGGCCAGGTTAAAATTTTTAAGCTGGTTTTTATAAGTGCTTTTATGCATGCCTGAAAAGGCAAAGCAAATATGCTGTTTATACACTTCACCAACCAAATACGTTTTGCCTATTCGGCGGCGACCATAAACCACAATGAGCTCAGCCCGATTGCTTTTCAGAGCATCTTGCAAAATAATTTTTTCGTCATGCCGACCAATAACTGTTGCCATAGCATATTTTATATATAGCCAAATATAGATAAAAAATGGTCATTTTGGCTACTTATAGAATTCTGAAAAAAAGCATTTTTCGATATTGTATCCACAAAAAAATTACAAAAAGAAAAGCATAAATCGTGTTTAAACCGCCACGTTGTGTTCTCTCAAAGCATCATTGAGTGATGTTTTTAAATCGGTACTGGCTTTGCGCTTGCCAATAATTAAGGCGCAAGGCACTTGAAACTCGCCTGCCGGAAATTGTTTGGTATAACTGCCCGGAATCACCACACTGCGTTCGGGCACATAGCCTTTGGTTTCAATCGACTTTTCGCCGGTTACATCAATAATTTTGGTCGATTGCGTTAACACCACATTGGCGCCCAATACGGCTTCCTTTCCCACACGCACACCTTCAACAACAATACAACGCGAGCCAATAAAACAATCGTCTTCTACAATCACCGGTGCCGCTTGTACAGGCTCTAAAACCCCGCCAATACCAACACCACCGCTCAAATGCACGTTTTTGCCAATTTGCGCGCAACTGCCCACCGTAGCCCATGTATCTACCATGGTGCCGGCATCAACATATGCACCAATGTTTACATAACTCGGCATTAATATCACGCCATTGGCCAAGTAGGCGCCAAAACGCGCAACAGCAGGCGGTACAACACGCACCCCCAAAGAAGCATAATTTAACTTCAGTGCCATTTTATCGTGGTATTCAAAAGGACCCACTTCCAGGGTGCTCATTTTTCGTGTAGGGAAATACAAAATCACTGCTTTCTTCACCCAATCATTCACCTGCCAAGTACCATCTGCCTTGGGTTCGGCTACACGCAACTGACCTTTATCCAACAATTCAATCACTTCATTGATGGTGTTCAATGTTTTTTTGTCTTTTAATAATTCTCGGTTTTGCCAAGCTGCTTCGATTATATTTTGCATTGATTCTATATTTTGCCACAAAAATAAATTATATTAGCTATACTATGCATTTAATTTTTGATTTAGATGGCACCATCGTGGATTCATACATAGGCATAGAGGCTGCGTTTAATTTTACAATAGTTGAATTAAACGCCTCAGTAAAACCATCATTCGTGCTCAAAAATCACATCGGTAAACCTTTATTCGAAATATTTTTAGCAGCCACTGAAAATAATATTTTAAGTGAACAAGCCATTCCAATATTTAGAAAAATATATGGCGAGAAACACTTTTCTACTTTCAGTGTATATCATCAGGCACAACAAACACTTTTAAAGTTATATGAGCAAGGCCACACCCTGCACCTAGTAAGCAATAAAGCCCTCACCTTTTCCAACCAAATATTAAGCGAAGCAGGCCTCCGTCACTTATTCAAAGGCGTGTATGGTCCGGCCATAAACGAATCACTCAAAAAAATTGATTTAATTCAAAAACTGCTAATGCAATACCCAAACATTCATGCCGGTAACAGCATCATGATTGGTGACACCAGAAACGATTTTGAGGCGGTACAAACATTTAAAATTCCTGTCATTATTCTTTTGCATGGTTATGGAAAAAAAAGCGATTTTGAAGAAAAAGAAATTCTAGGCTTCTGTCAAAACTTTAATGAACTAAGCCATTCCATTAATAAGCACCATGCCGGTATATAATTTTTTAATTCGTTTATACTACCTGTTGCTTAGGCTGGCATCACCTTTTAATGCAAAAGCAAAGGCATATATTAAAGGTCGCAAACTCATATACAACGAAGCATTTCATGCCTTTTGCAGAATTAATAAACCATGTATTTGGTTTCATTGCGCATCCATGGGTGAATATGAAGATGCCAAACATTTGATCGAACTTTGTCATCAAGAACAATCGTTCAAAATCATTGTCACTTTTAGTTCACCAAGCGGATTTTGCTATCACATCAATAAACACCCTTTTGCTTTGATCAGTTATTTACCATTTGATGCTAAAAATCAAATGCAAAGATTTATTCGGCAACTTCATCCTTCCAAATTAATCATATCACGTAACGATATTTGGCCCAATATGATTATGGCAGCGAAAGAGGCCAATGTTCAATTATTTTTAATTGATTACAACATCAATGAACGAAGCTTCCAACTGAAAATGGTGAGCGACTTTTACAAAAATTTATTCGCCCCGTTTAACACAATCTTCGTTCAAAACCAACGCAGCCTTCAATTCATGCAAAAGCAATTAAAGCTTGAAAACATCGTATTAGCAGGCAATACCCGTTTAGATGCATTAGCACCATCCGACAAAATAAATTCTGAATGCTTAAATGAATTTATTGATCAAAAGAAAATCATCTTGTTTGGCAGCATGTTAGCCGGTGACCAAAAAATATTATCAGGCTTAAATGTTGACATTTTCAAAACCCACAAATTAATTATTGTCGACCATGAACCCAAAATTGCAAATGTGTCTTTTATCGAAAAATGCCTTGGTCAAAAAGTCATCCTTTGGTCAAACTTAAAAACAAATAATGATTTAAAAACCTTCAAAATATTATACGTTGATGAAATTGGCTTATTAAAACAATTGTACCATTCATCGCAAATCGCCTATGTTGGAGGTGGTTTTAACCGCATTGGCATACACAATATCGTGGAACCGGCGATGGCAGAAAACTATATTGCTTTTGGACCAAATCATCGGTATTACACCGAAGCCATTGAATTATTAAAAACCGAAGAAACATGTTGTTGCTCGACGGCACATGACTTTAACCAATTTTTAGGAAAATATTTGCACAGTCATGAAAAAGCTAAAATGAACAAAGCCTATGTTTTAAAAAATGTTGGCGCCTCGGCAATTTGCTTTAACCATATCTTCGAAACACCTAAAATCCATACTGCAAAAGAAGTTCAGCAAGTTTAAATTCGTGAAGTTCGTCGATATCAACACTTTCAAGTGGATGCATTTCAAATAAGAAAGGCCTCAAGCCGATGCGGTTATTATGATTGGCGTAAAAACTTTGTTTTGAAAAAATAAAAAGATTACTATTCTCCTCATACAAGGGTTCTAAATTTTGCGTTGACTGCATGCTACTTAATTGGTGGTTCACCGGATTTGCCTCTTGATCGTAAAATCTTTTCTTGCAAACATTGACCGAAATCAATGAATCGTGCGTGGCTAAGTTTTTTGCATACATGGCCATTGCTTTTTCAATTGTAGCGGATTTTAATAATGGATTGGTGACATGGGTTTGAATGACATGCTGCTGTTGGACACTGGGTAAAGTGTTCATCAACAAGGCGTTCATCACCACTGAATTTCCCTTCAGCTCAGATGGCCTTGGCAAGACTTTAAATTTTGAAGTTTTGTTCTTTAGATAAGGTGTTAATAATTCAGGACAATCAGTATCGATGATGATTTCTGCAATGGCATCAACAGTAGATAAAGTATCAAGAACATAATGAAACAGCGGCTTATTCAGTAATTCTTTAAAATTTTTATTGGGAAGTCGTTCCGATTCCAATTTTATTGGGACTATGGCAGAAAAAATCATCATCTAAATTAATTTTTTTTAATGAATTTTATGGTGTATATTTGCAGCCTGAAAACATGGTTTCGTAGCTCAACTGAATAGAGCATCTGACTACGGATCAGAAGGTTAGGGGTTTGAATCCCTTCGAGACCACAAATACATCCAATGAAGTCCCGCGCGAGCGGGACTTTTTTGTTTTAAGGCATAGACGCGAAAGCCCAAGCTTTTGCGGATATGGCTTAAAACAAAAAATTAGCCCCTAAAAGGGGCGTTCATTGGATGTTGACTTTGGGTCGCTAAGGGATCTTTTCTGAAAGAAAAAATCCCTTCAGTTATTTAATGGAACGCTGATAACACAGATTCCTTATGATTTGTAATGATTTTTAATCTGCGTCAATCTCTCTTTCAGCGGCATCAGCGTTCTATCCATATGGAACGCCGATAACACAGATTGCTTATGATTTGTAATGATTTTTAATCAGCGACAATCT
>CANGGP010000074.1 GCA_947453445.1 Sphingobacteriaceae bacterium | reverse complement strand
TCAAAAAAAGGATTTAAGCCGCGAAGCATTTTTAAATCATGCTTGGGAATGGAAAAATAAATATGGTGGCATTATTTTAAAACAACTCGAAAAGCTAGGCGCCAGCTGCGATTGGGACCGTACAAAATTTACCATGGATCCTGATATGAGCGAAGCGGTGTTAGATACATTTGTTCATTTGTACAATAAAGGCTTGATTTACCGCGGTGTGCGTATGGTGAATTGGGATCCGCAAAGCCTTACCGCTGTTAGCGATGAAGAAGTTATTTACAAAGAATCTAACAGTAAGCTGGTTTACGTAAAATACAAAATTGAAAATTCGGAAGATTTTATTACCGTGGCCACCACACGTCCCGAAACCATTATGGGTGATACCGCAGTATGTGTAAATCCAAGCGACGAGCGTTACGCGCACTTAAAAGGAAAAAAAGTTTGTGTGCCGGTTGTGAACCGTTGGGTGCCTGTTATTTTTGATGAATACGTGGATGCCGCTTTTGGTACCGGTGCTTTAAAAGTAACACCGGCGCATGATATCAACGACTTTAACTTAGGCCAAAAACACCAATTACCAAGCATCGATGCTTTAACTGCAGACGGTAAAATTAGCGAGGCCGCCGGCGCCTATGTTGGCATGGACCGCTTTGTTTGCAGAAAACAAATCATCAAAGATTTGCAAGAGCAAGGCTTGGTAGAAAAAATTGAAGACATTAAAAACAAAGTAGGACACAGCGAAAGAACTGATGCCGTAATTGAACCAAAGCTGTCGATGCAATGGTTTTTAAAAATGGATGAAATCAGCAAACCCGCATTGGAAGCAGTTTTGGGTGGAGATGTAAAATTAATTCCCGAAAAATTTGTCAACACCTACAAACACTGGATGGAAAATGTGCACGATTGGTGCATCAGCCGCCAGTTGTGGTGGGGACAACGTATTCCGGCTTGGTACGACAACAATGGCAATACCGTTGTGTCGAAAACAAAAGAAGAAGCCTTTGCACAATTAAAAATTAAAAATTCAGAATTAAAAATTGAGCAAATCAGGCAAGATGAAGATGTATTGGATACCTGGTTCTCCTCGTGGTTGTGGCCTTTAACAGTGTTTGATGCTGATGTGGTAAAAAACGGTTGGAACAAGGCCAATGCTGATTTAAAATATTATTATCCTACAAACGATTTAGTGACTGCTCCCGAAATTTTATTCTTTTGGGTGGCCCGCATGATTATTGCCGGTAAAGAATTTACCAATCAAAAACCATTTACCAATGTATATTTAACCGGTATTGTGCGCGATAAATTGGGCCGCAAAATGAGTAAATCATTGGGCAATTCACCCGATCCAATTGATTTAATTAATCAATATGGTGCTGATGGTGTAAGGGTGGGCATGATGTTGTGTTCGCCTGCAGGCAATGATTTAATGTTTGATGAAAGTTATTGCGAGCAAGGCCGAAATTTTGCAAACAAGGTGTGGAATGCTTTCCGCTTAATCAAAGGTTTTGAAAGCAGCAACACTGAAACGCAGCCTACATCAAGCAAAGCAGCCATTCAATGGTTTGAAAATAAATTCAACGAACAACTTGAAATCATCAATGATCATTATGCAAAATACCGCATGAGTGATGCCTTGATGGCCACCTACAAATTGGTGTGGGATGATTTTTGCGCATGGTACCTCGAAGCCATTAAGCCCGAATTTGTAAATGGCAAATCAATGCCAATTGATACGGCGACCTTAAATGCAACCATACAGTTCTTAGAAAAATTATTAAAGTTAATGCATCCTTGGATGCCTTTTATTACTGAAGAAATTTGGCATTTATTGGAAGAACGCAAAGAGATGGATTGTGTGATTGTGGCGCAATGGCCAACATCAACTAAAGCAGCGGATTCAAAATTATTGGCTGAGTTTGAGGTGTGCAAAGAATTGGTGACCATGGTTCGCAATGTGCGTGCACAAAAACAATTGTCGCCAAAAGAAAAACTAGAACTCTTCGAAAAATCAAATGCAGCCCATTCTTTTTTTGATGAAACTGTGATGAAATTGGCCAATTTATCTGCTTTCCATTATACGAAAGAAAAAATTGAAGGTGCATTTTCATTTAGCATTAAAACCACCGAGTTTTATGTGCCATTGGCAAATAATTTAGACAAGGATGAAGAACGCGCACGTTTGAGCAAAGACTTGGATTACAACAAAGGTTTTTTAAAATCGGTGCAAGTTAAATTGTCGAACGAAAAATTTGTGGCCAATGCAAAACCTGAAATTATTGCAGCCGAACGCAAAAAAGAAAGCGACGCCTTACAAAAGATAAAAGCCATCGAAGAACAATTGGCGGCTCTATAGTGCAGGTTTAAAACAAAACAACTTGAAGTGTTGATTTTGGTAAACACAACGAAATGATTGATCATTTTCAGTTTGCTGCATGGCCGTTGCATTGTAAATTTCAGGTGGACTGCTTTTTAAACTGAATAAAATATAGTTTACACCATTCAATAGCATTTTTGTTTTTATTTCTTCAAATGTTTGTTTACTCGAAATGGGCATGGCTGCTCGATCGGCATAGAGTTGAATGGTCCATGGTTTGAAAAAAGCCACAGCTGATTTTTGATCGGTTGAATCACGTATAAAATTAAAACTAGCCACGGCTTCTTTTTCATAAGGACCTTCACTTAACTGGGCATAGGCATGGATGTTTTGCTTGATATTTTGAGAATAGGACAATAAAACGCAGGCATATAAAAGCAAAACCCATTGATGTTTTTGAATGGTAAATCGATCCAAAATAAAGCGGCAACCAAAAGCGCTGTAAAGCAGTATCAGCGGAATCAAGGGCATAAGGAACCGAATGCCGCTGCCATTGTCGGGATAAACCAACAACAGCATCAAGTACAAAATAAAAAACAAATCTTCTACACGAAATTTTGATTTCACCTTATAATAAAATCCGCTGCTCACCAATACAAGCATCAGCAACTTAATGCCTTTGTTAAACACAAACCAAATGTCTTGATCGAATGATAAAAAGAAAACATCTTTGTAATAAATTAAATTGCCTTTTAACACAGTACCAAACGATTGTATGCTGAAAACACCTTGGTACCAAGAGATATCGTCGGTATGCAGTGTTTTAAATACGATTGATTTGATGGCTGTATAAACGAACAGTGGCACGAGCAGCAGGATAAGGGTTTCCAACATAAGGGATTTGGAAGGCTTATTTTTAAAAAGAATCACTTGCATTAAAAAAACACTCAGGTAAAACACCCATGCCACATTGGCCATACTCAGTAAAACGCCGCTGCAAATGGCAAGCAGCCAAATCCGTTTGGATTGTTGACCATGATAAATTGTCAAACACAAATAAAGCAAGGCCATCATAGGAAAGACGGGCAATACCTCTGTTTTTAAAAACAACACGTGTCGGTTGTAAACAATCATTAAAACCAAAATCAGGGCCAAATAATGCGCTGATTTAAAAGGCAATTGGCGACAATAAAACCGGTACAACACCAAAGCAAGCGCAACAAGCGTACATGAAATAAGTATCAAAAATGCTTGCATGTTCAAGCCAAATAGGGCATACAGCGCACTGAGCATCAACGAAAAGCCCGAGCCTCTATTGAGTGGAGCAATATTTTGTAAATCAAACATGGGCTGTTCGTTCAAATTTTTTGCATGCACAAGGTCAGCAGCCTGCCAGAGATATTGGGCAAAATCATCACCCCAGTTGTGAAAGGCATTGATGTCGATGAAAAGCAAGGGCAATAGCGTGAGCAAAAGGAGGCCATTCATTATTTTTTTAGAATCCAACTTGTTCATCCTTTAAGCTTCTGTTTTGCTAAAAAATTTTCCGATTTTATTCGACAATCGAATGGCAGGTTCATCTACCAAGCGGGCAAACAAGGCGGCTAAACAAACCATGAATGCAAAAGATAAAGTACAAGCCATGGTGATTTTATAAAAATGGTAGCCCTCAAAATAATTGTATAAAAAGCAAGTGCTTGAGCAAAGTATTGGTAAATGCAATAAATACAAACTGAAAGAAATTTTACCGAACCATCTAAAAATGCCGGCCATTAAAAATTGTTTGATAAACGCACTGCGTGAAATTACAAACACAATGCATGTGCTGCTAAGCATATCGCGCATATCGACATGTGTTTTTTTACCGGCAAAAAACAACACGGCAAGCAATAACAATACTGCGATGTACCATTTGTTGAACAAATTGTTTTCAAGCCAAACTAAAATGGCATTTTTTTGATTGGATGAATAATCCAAATCACACAAAATGAAGCCGCATAAAAAAGTAATGAGTGAGAAATTGTTTTGGAAAAATAAAACAAACAACACGGCCGCATAAACAAAATATCTTTTGCTGTGTTTGCGAAAAATAGCAAACAAAAAGAAACACAAAAACGACCCGTAAAGCTCTTGATTCATGGTCCACAAGGAGGCATTGTAAGATGATTTTTCTTCGTAATTAAAAAAAGTATCCCATATGCCATTCTTCATGGCCTCAAAAAAATGGGCATTAAAATCATAAAAAATATGCAGCCATTGATTGGATTGACCGGGTACAAAAAATTGTTGATTAAAGATGATGCCAACACGAAGCAAAACATAAGCAATCAAAACAGAGGCAGTGGCGGGAATGGCCAATCGAAAATAACGTTTGCTAAAGGCGCTCAATAAATAAGCATTGGCATTTGGACTGAATAGTCGGATGGAAATAACATAACCGCTCATGAACCAAAAAATAAAAACAGCGAGTGGACCGTTGCTGAGCATGTTGATGAATGCCTGTAAAAAATTGGCAAGCAATTCGGAATGCAAACAGGCCAAAAGCCATTGTTGACTGCGCATTTCAAAGTTTTCTTCGAAAGTGAGTCGAAAATGACAAAACACCACCATTACCGCCGCAATGCCCCTAATGCCATCGAGGTAGTGGTGACGCGAATGATCTGTATTTAAGCTTTCTGACACAGGCTGGAATTAAAATATCCTTTCAAATTTAACAATATAATAAAGGCTTTAAAAGAATACGGGAATTTTGCCGGGATGAAGAATAGTTTGATTGTTGGGTTATCTCGCCTTGCTCGCTGATGCTTGAAGGGTTAATGTTCCACAACAGCCATCCACATACCGGCTCATCAAGCCTATGTTAGATGATGCCTCTGTAGTGAAAATGCTTTTTTACCCACCTGTAAAAATTAAAAAACCCCTCAGTAAAGCCAAGGGGTTTTGATTTGCCACGACGGTAAAAAATTTAAGTAATATATGCAGCGAAAATTCAGGAAGTGTTTATTGAAACTATTGCGTAAAAATAAGTAGTGTAATGTTTTTCTCACTCCACCTTCACAATCTCTTTTACTTTTACTTTTTCACCATCGTTAATTTTAATAAAGTATAATCCTTTACTAAAGCTACTCAAATCAATTTGTGTTTTACTTTCAGTTATTTGTTTGTTTAACAGCAATTGACCTAATTGATTATAAATGGCAATGCTAATTTGTTTTTCGCTTTCAATAAACAAATTGCCGGTAGTTGGGTTTGGATAAATGGCTACATTTTCCATTGCACCATCAACATCGTTTAAGCCTAAACATTTGTTTACGGTTAAACTAAACACATAATCCCATCTGCAACCTGTAACACTGCTTGTGGCACTAACGGTGTACTGAGTGGTTACGGTTGGATTAAGCGCAATGCTTGAATTTACAACCGCAGTTGGTAAAACCGCCCAAGTGTAGTTTTGTGCGCCACTGGCTGTATAGATAGTTTTTTCGCCTTTGCATATTGCTGTTGCACCACTTACAGCAAAAGTAGGACTTGCGGTACTCACATTTACAACTTGTTTTAAAGTATCACTATAGCATTGGTAATTTAAAATAAGTGTGCTTGTATATGTGCCGGTGCTGCTATAAACATGTTTGGGGTTTTGCGCAGTGCTGGTGTTGTTTGCTGCGCCGCTTAAGGGGTCGCCAAAATTCCAAGAATATGATGCTAAAGAGTAACTAGCGGCGGCGCAATTATTTATAACGGTACTTACGGCTGCTGCATTGGTATAACTCACGCTTTGACACAATGCAGAATAAGTAAATGCCGGTGATGGTTGTCTGAATGCAGAACTGATAAAATTAGGAAAACAATTGGCTGAATACAATGGACTGATAGTTGAACCATTACTAATAAACAAACCATTGCTTGTATAATTACATGCAGCACCCGCTGCATTGGGGTTATTAATTGCACCGACATATTGCCAGCCATTATGAGCTACATATATTTTTCCATTGGGCGCACATTGTAAGCCAAAAACATTTTGCTCGTTGGTAATTTGGGTTTGTGAGGCCAATATGGCTGAATTATTTCCGGCACAAATATCCCATTGAAAAATGGAACCCGGAATACCGCCGGAAGCATATAATTTGCTGCCATCAGGTGAAAATTCGCAGCCGTATGAGTCCCAGGTATATGTGATAAGTGATAAAGAATTTGAAACTATACCAGAGCTATTATTGAAGTCGTATAATTCTACCTTTTTGCTTGCCCATAAATTTAAAGCCAATTTTTTGCCATTCGGTGAAATTTTCATAGAACCCATTGCATCATTATCGAGCAAAGTTTGTTGTGCTGGTCCTGTAATAGTGTTGCCAACTGCTGAATTAACTGAAAGTGTGTTAATGCCTGTTGAGTTCAATAAATACGCAACAAAATTATTGCTATTCCATTGGTGAGAAAGTATCCATACATCTATACCATTACAATGCCTTACACCTGTTAGCTTTTCTGTGGTAGGGGTGTATAATAGTGTATTTTTAATAGTTACTGAACCCATACCGGCGGCTAAATTCATGTCAACAATAGAATATCTTAAACCATTTGCACCACCCTGATAATCTGCAGTGAATATATAATAAATATTACTGTTACCAGGCTGTTTCACTATCAAGGCCGATTGTGTAGTAGAAAAATTACCCATTAAACCAGACCCATTCGCCATTACTTGATGGTTTTGTGCCCAAACTTTAACGCCATCAGTATAAAATAGTAAATTACCATTAGCATCGGCAATTGAAGCACAGCCTTCATTTGTATTAATAGATGTAGAAAACACAGTTGGACTAGCGGTTAAAAAATCTAAGCCTGCATGGGTACCATACACCCATTTTTTTGTTTCGTTTTGAGAAAACGAATTCAAGGCAATAAATACGAAAAATGCGATTAATTTATTCATAAGAGTATTGTTTTTATGGGGGTATCAAGCCGATGGTTGATTTTCACAAACAATTGACCTTTTATTATTAAACTTCATTATTTAGATTCAACGACAAGCTTTTGTGTGATCATTTTAGTGTCCCCTACCAGTCTAATGCTGTATATTCCATTTGCTAATTTCAACTCTTTCGTATTTATTTGAACCACACCCTTTTCCTTTACATCTAATTTAATAAAAACTTTCTGACCAATTGCATCATAAATTTCAATTGAATTTATTTTAAAATCTGTTTTTGAAAAATCAATATTCAAATATTGTTGAGTAGGGTTTGGGAAAACTTTTATGCCTGAATCTCCAATTTTGTTATTTAAAACTCCAACAGTGCTTGCAGCCTTTGCGTTGCTGCCGCCAGTAACAGATGTGGTTTGGCATAAGATGCTTGTTGACAGGGTAATTGAAGACATGTTTAATGAAAATAAATTATTACAATTAGAATTCAGTGTTACTGATGTAGTACTTCCGGTGGTTCTAATTACGGGCCCGGCATAAACATTTGCAATATTTGTGATTGTTTCATAACAGCCGGTAGTGCCATTAAAATAGGCTTTGGCTATGCCATAAAAAGGCGAATATATTTGAAAACCATCGTCAGCCCCGCCGGAATTCATAATGGTAAGCGCTGATGTACCCCAAGGATTTGAGGTCATATAAGAATTGCTCCCTGCGCCGTACCAAAATTCGTTTGGTGTTAGTGAATTACCACCATTTTGGTCTAATTTAAAAACCGCCATAGCATTATGGGCACCATAATATTCATAGTTTCCATTGTTTGGATTTAATCGTTCTGCAACTCCTGTTATACCTTCCCATAAATAAATGCTTGGCGCGAATGAAGATGGTTTAATTAAAGTTGACCATTGCACATTACCGCTTACATCTATTAATGCCATCCAAAGCGGATAGGCATCAGTATTCGGTCTAGCCGAACAAACAGCAGTGCAACAATTTGCAGTTTGAGGAGTAGTTGGACCAACACTTCGCCCCCCAACGATATAACCACCTGATTGGGCTGAATACGCAATACAATCTAAAGCGTCATCCGAATCAATGCCAGTCCCTGCCATGCTATAGGCCTTCATGTCTACAAATGCACCACCTGAGGTTAAACGCATAAACATGCCGTCGGAACCGGTGTAATTAGGGCAAGGGCTAGTATTGAACTCGCATAACCCAACTACAGCAATTTGGCCGGGATTGCCATTTTCTTCAATCACGGCCCTTGGTTCTAACCTTCCGCCACCGACAGGCGAATATAAATTAGCCCAAAGTGGCGTGCCATTATAGGACACCCTTATCACATACCCTGATCCAAAAAAGTCACCGGTTATATAAAATGTGTCGCCCCCATCAGCAGCACAAATGTTTACTTTTTCGGTAGCAAATGTGAATGGAAATTGCCAACGCCTGGCATTAATTACATTACCTTGATTGTCGAGCGTTGCAAAAAATACACCATCGTTATATATACCCGCCATTGCATAAGTTTCGCCCTGCCCCCAGTTTTGCATTTCAATAATGCGTATGCCATTGCAATTGTATTGAGGGACACCAGAACCTCCACAATTAGGTTTGTCAATAATCTGATAGTAATTTGTAAAATCGGTGGCGCTTGAAAAGCCGCCCCATGCATCAGTTTTGATAATAGCAAAATCAGGTTGTGTACCAAGTCTAACTGAACGTACAATGCGCGCCCCACCCGTTATAAAGCCGGAGTATTGTGTGACAAAGGTGCCGGTAGTTAAAATGGTAGAATCAGGATTGTACTTTAATTGACCGTACCAATTAAATTGAGCATTTGCGAAAGTAGTAAATGCTAAAAATAGATAGAGGATGAGTTTTTTTGTTTTCATGATGTGGGGTTTAAAAATTTACACATCACAATTGTAAACAATATTGTTGCGGGTAAAAACCCGGTAAAAACGCCAATTTAATGGGGGAAAACACCCTGCAAATTAGGTGATTTACGACATTTTTTAGAAGACTAAAAAAGCACAATTAATTATTTACAAATAATCTAATAATTGATAGCGATAAACAAATAGTACAACACCGGTTTTGGATTTAATTTGATACTTCTCAAAAAAATGTTCCCGCAAGCGATCTAGAGCGCGCACACTCATGTTCATCTTTTCTGCCATCTGAACGTATGTATATTCGTTTTCATCACATACCATTTTAACAAAAAGCAGCTCCTCTTTGGTCATGCATTCTATTATGGCTTCTTGCTTGCTTTTGGTGTTTAATTTATGTGGTTCGATCAAGGAGGCTTTCATGTAGTCATTTACATAAAAGCCTGTTTCAAATATCTGATTCAATGCATCTTTCATTTCATGGGCCTTGCATTTTTTAGAAAGGAAGCCACTTATACCCAAACGAAATAATTTTATGATCAGTAATTCATCTTCACTTTCGGTAAGCATTAAAACGGGAATTTTAATTTTATGTGAATAAAAATGCTCCATCACTTGCAGTCCGCTCATTACGGGCATACTATTATCCAAAATAATTAAATCTGGCAGTGCATCTTGATTTAAACTATCGATTAAGGTTTTACCATTGTTAAAAAAATGGGATATTTTATAGGGACCTAATTTTTCAATTAATTCTTTAAACCCCACTGCAACAAAGTCATGGTCATCAACCAGTATTATGTTTTTTTCCTTAGGCATATTACTAATTTTTTATTTTGTTTTTATAATGTATTCACAACCGTTACCAATAGTAGATTGTATTTTACAATCAAGTCCTGCTAATTGCATACGTTTTAAAATATTACTTACACCGGAAGCATTGTTGGAATTGAGAAGAGTTTGAACATCAAAACCACAACCATCATCTTTAATCATAATTTCAAATTGATTGTAATTACCTTTTACTGTAATGGTCAAATTACTAGCGTTTGCATGTCGCAAGGCGTTTTGAACAATTTCCTGAAAGCTTCTAAAAATTAAAAGTTCGGTTTCTTTAGTTAAATTAAGATGATTACTCTCATTTGACCAGTTGACCTTAAATCGGCGCAGGGCCGATAATCTTGGCACCTCAATTTCGATGGCTTTGATTAAACCAATTTTACTTATGAATTCTGAATTTAAAGTTCTGCCCAAAGCTCTTATTTGTTTTGTCACTTCATCTAAATAAGACTCTAGTGGGGCGATTATATTTGTCATGTTAGGGTAATCAATTTTTAAATTTTCAATTTGAACATTCATGGCGGTGTGGTACTGTGCAATGTTATCGTGCAATTCAACCGCCACGTGCTGCAAAAGTTTTTCGCTTACTTCCGATTCAACCTTACGAAGTTCCTTCTCATATAATAATCTGGTTTCAACTGCCATAATTTGTTGTTTTATGCGCTCACGCCTTGCCAAATAAAACACAATGGTAATACCTGTAATTAGAACAAATATGATTAAACTGGTAAAAATGATACCAAAAATAATTTCTTCATTTTGCATGGTCTTGAAATTTTAGGTTTTGATTTTTATGTATTAACCAAAATGAAATTGCCAAAAGTAAATAACGAATGTTTGAAAGTACATCGACAATGAGATGAAATAAAAACTCGCTCGCCTTAGGGTGTGATTTTTGTAGGTAATTAAAAAAACTAAAATAAGGTGCATTGCAACCATAAAAAATAACAATTGCCAAGCTTGTAAAAACTACCGGAGAACGCAAATAGCCACGATCTAGTCGCTGAAATTCTTCGTATAACACCAACAGAAATGCAACAGTCAAAACCATACATTCTGCGGCGCAAGCGAAATTGGCAAAAACCTGAAACCCATTGTACTTTAACTGCCTTACAAAAACAACAAAAAATAACCCAACAAGAATATAAACAAATTGTTTGAGCCCTTTTGAAACTAATTGAATGCTTGCAGCCGCCGCTAAAATCATTGCCTCAAAAAACAAATAAAGATTAAAAAGCCATTGGTTGTTTTTAGTCAAGTGATGTGTTACTTGATAAAGAGTAATACAATAAGACAGAATATAAACTGAAAAATAGACCATTAGTTGAAACAAAATCAATCGGTGAAATAATGTTAGTTTTGCGTAACTCCTAAAGCCAATAAAAATGGCAAGACAAAAAGTAAATGCTTCTAATAAAATTTGGAACATGTATATTCTACCGAAAAATTACCAAAAATATCTTGTTAAATAAAAGATTAAAGTCAGTTGCAGCTAAACAAATTTTGAGTCTATTCACCTTTTTCATTTTAATTTGAAAGTTAAGCCATTACAACTTGGCGGACACAAATGAGCAAAATTTGCAAATTTGTTACTAAAAATTCCGCTGCCTACAGGTGTAAATGGTTTGATAGGCACATTCAATTGTGATGGTCCTAAAATAAGTGTGTGTTTTTGTAAATAATAGCCAACACTTGGTATATATTTATCTTGAATGGCATTCCAAACCTTTACATAAGCTGTGTTTGCATTGTCGTTAATCAGTGAAATAATTTCTTGAAATGAATATATCACAGAAATCACATCGCCCAATGTATCGTTGCCGGCCACAGGTTGGCGAAATGCTGATTTGGCTTCACCTCTTTTGTGTTCAATAAGAATATTATCAATATACCTTTGTTTTGATGCTGTATCAGTTGATACAGAAAAGGATTCGGTTGAAGCATCATACATGTAGTAAGTTGTAGAAATACCTTTTAGTTGATAGCTGCCTGAATTTCCCGTTTTGTTTACCAAACATAAATAAGCGGGCTGAAATAATAATTGTACTTTGCTTAAACCCACGTCTAAGCCCAATGTTAATTTTAAAGCAGTGATATAATGATTACAACTCGTGTCAGATTGATGCATCTTATCAGCACTATCTTTTAAAAGACAAAAAGCATTTCTCGAAATGCTGTCTGCCAACAGTGGTAATGTAGAAGAGGCAGAACTACCAACATATAGCGTAAAATGGGAGATTTCGGGAACGGCAACAGCTGTGTCCCAAACATGGTCATTTAAATTTATAGAATCTTCGCTTGCGTAATTCATACTGCAGGGTGTAGTACTAAGGGCCATCATACTTTTAGCATTATCCGCGGTTTCATTACTTGGTCCGCAACTTATCATTAACAAAATACAGGCAAGGGTAAAAAACTTGATGTAATGTGATTGTTTAATTGAATTTTCCATGTGTTTTTTTTAACAAAAATGAAAGTTAAAATGGGGAAAAACGACAAAACCACTGGTGATTAAACCCGTTTTTGTGGGGGAAAAACCCCAATGATTTGGCTTTAATCCCCCCCGGGTATAATCTTGCAAGAGATTGAAAAAATCTGTAAATTCGATATTAGATTGAATATAGGTTTTTTTCTTTTTGATTCAATCTAAAAGAAATTTAAACGCTAAAGTCTTGAAATATTTTTCCATATCTGCTTTTTCATTCACTTTCTTATTAATGTTTTGCACCAAGTCTTATTTGGCGCAGGTCACCCTCACCTATACTTTTACCGGCTTTCCGCAATCTTTTACGGTACCTTCATGTGTATCGACACTGAGCCTTACAGCCAAGGGCGCACGGGGTGGTTCTAATACCCAGGGGGTATTAGGCGGCCTTGGCGGCACGGCTTTTGGTGTACTCAACGTAAGCCCTGGAGATGTGTTGAGTATTTACGTTGGAGGAAGTAACGGCTATAACGGCGGTGGGCTTGCCGGGGTTTCGCCCTGTACTTTGTCTATAGGCGGTGTGGGGGGTGGTGGCTCAGATGTAAGACTGAATGGGAATTTATTGGTTAACCGGGTAATTGTTGGCGGCGGCGGCGGTGGAGCGGGAGGCAACATGAACTATAGTTGCGGCAGAGGTACCGGCGGCGGCGGTGGGGGCGGGTATTATGGCGGCGGCGGCGGCGCAAGTTTTCCAGGCACTGCTGGATTTGTGCTGCCTACGGGTGGATCTCAGACAGCCGGTGGCATTGGCGGCATTACTAACTCTTGCTGTGGTATTAATGGTTTCGCGGGGGCTTTGGGGATAGGGGGCGCCGGAGGTCAGGAATTCTTTGTTAACTTTGGCTCGACCGGCACTCTCATCGCTTTCAATGGAGGCGATGGCGGCGGGCTCATAGGAGGACCAGGTCAGTACAGCGTTGGGTTTGCGGGAAATGGCCCAGAGTTCTACCATAATGGCTGCGGCTCAAGCGGTGGTGGTGGTTCAAGTTATCTTGGCAGTCTTTTCAGCGCCTACACTACTTCGGGTAATGTGAGCGGTAATGGTGAAGTAATAATCAGTTATACCACAAACATTGGCACGATGCCGCTCAATTTTACACAAGCGTATATTTGTGTGAGTGGCAGCACTACATTAAATGCAGCGAGTCAGGTAAGCTACACCTGGAGCACAGGTTCAAATGCCACCAATATTATTGTATCGCCTACTGTCAATACCACTTATAGCGTTACAGGTACCAATTCACTTGGTTGTATTTCAATGGCCATTATAACGGTAACGGTTAATAGTGACTCACCGACCGTAACTATTAACAGCAGTACCAATACCGTTTGCCAAGGCAATTCTGTTACGCTCAGCGGCAACGGTGCCAACTCCTACACCTGGAGCGGAGGCCTTAGCAATGGCAGCCCTTTTATCCCGGTATCAACTTTAACTTATTCTGTCATCGGTGCTAACGGTTGTGGCACCGCAACAGCGCTGGTGACCGTTTCCGTGAATCCAAATCCTACTCTTTCTGTAAACCCCGCTTCCGTAAGCCTCTGCGCGGGAAATTCAACAACACTCACCGCCTCCGGAGCCAATTCATATACCTGGACTGGCGGGATTCTGAATGGTTCATCATTTATTCCGGCTGCTAGCAATGTATATAGCGTTTCGGGCAGCGACGGTTTTGGCTGTATTGGAACTGCAACAAGCATGGTTAACGTTTTGCCGAGCCCTTCGCTAAGCCCTGTACCTTCATCTCCTTTGCTCTGTATTGGTGAAACCTGCACCATCTCTGCCGCCGGGGCCAATAACTATACATGGATGCCCGGAGGTTCGAATGCTTCTTCTATTACCGTTAGCCCAAGCATTACTTCCGTTTATAGCCTCACCCAATCCATAGGCAACTGCGTGGATATAAAAACTATTTCATTAATCGTCCATGGTTTACCCACCATCACCTCCATGGCTTCCCCATCGATTGTATGCTCCCTTGGCACTACAACTTTA